>CAJUQZ010000001.1:0-38258 GCA_910588755.1 uncultured Lachnospiraceae bacterium
ATCAGATCGCGGATCGTGATCTCACGCGCGCCATCCATGTTGGCATTTCTCGTCTCGAGCCGCACCAGATTGGGAATCCCCTGCAGCTGCAGCTCCGCGGAATCCTCGATGGTGATAACACGCTCTGTCCCTGGAATGAAGTGTGACAGTGCATTGAGAAAGGTTGTTTTGCCAGAACCTGTCCCGCCACTAATAAAAATGTTGTAACCGGCGATGACGAGTCTCTCTAGAAAATCCGCCGCCTGTCTTGTGATTGAGCCAAAGGCTATCAGATCCTCCATCGAAATCGGATGCTCGGGAAAACGCCGGATTGTAATTACTGGCCCGTTGAGCGCCACTGGGGATAACACAATATTGACACGGGAGCCATTCTCAAGCCTTGCATCCGCAATTGGGGACGCCTCATTCACAACCCTGTTGCACTTTGCCACAATCTGCTGTATCACGTCCTCTAACTTTTCCTTCGTCTCAAAGTGCTTCTCCCACTCATAGATACCCCCCGCCTTTTCGACAAAGATATTCTCTGTGCCATTTACCATGATTTCCGTCACTTCGTCACAGTCAATCAGCTCCTGCAATACATCCATTTTTCTGATGGAATAAAAGACGCTCTTTCCAAGCTCCTGCCGCTGTGCCAATGACAGGGCATAGTTCCTGCCTGTCTGTACCACCAGCTCATCAATCATCTCCCGTATCTCTGCATCTTCCATCTCCCGTGACAGGTCGATTTTCTGTCGGACGCTACCTACAATAAACTCTCTGCATGCCTCGAATCTTCTTGATTCGCACTCTGTATTCACTTCCTTCCAAGCACCCCTTTCACGCAGCGATAGACAGCCGATAATGCCATATTATCCCAATTTTTTTCAGCCTGCTCCCAATTTATTGGCAACTCAAATTCTATCATACGTTGCGTTATCTCTGTGTATTCCTTTGCCTGCATAAGCCTCCTAAAATGTGCCATCATTGCCTGACTGCATATGCCTTTCTGGTCGGTTGGAAGGTATACCGCGTCGCTGCGCCTTAGCAAATCGTAAAAACCCTGGCAGGTCTCTGACAAATCAGCAACAACGTATGTATAGTCACTGCTGTGTAGAAGCAACGTCATCACACTCTCCCAGCTGCTCCTGTCAATCTGGAGCAAATCTGTATAATCTAGCGCTGGGGGAAGATAGTCCACCCCGTGACTGCTACGTTTCAGGCCCTCTAGCTTGTACAGTAGCTTATCTGCGTGATTCAGCACAAAATACATAAAATCTGTCACGTCCGCATCATAGCTGGTCTGAAAAAGCTCCTCAAACCCTGCAAACGGCATCAGATTCAGATACAACACTCGTTCCCCTTCATCCGCAAGTACCTGTGCTGCACCAAATGCTGCCATCGTCTGTCCCCTGTGCCTATCCGGCGAATAAAAGCTGACAAGCGTTGTCTGGTTCTTGCTGCATCCCGTGACAGCACTCTTGCAGCTGTCGTCTAGTGCAAATTCGTCAAGCACCTGCGCAAGCAGCTTCTCCATAGACTGATACTTTGCAACCACGCTGTAACCTGTAATACCTTTTAGGCCATCCTCCTGAAGAATATAGATCTTTGATGCGCATATATTGGTGACATTCGTGTCATAAATATCCTCTCCCACCAACAGTATCTCAAACGGCGCCTCCTGACTTGCCAAAAGCGCCTTAGATACCGTGTCAAAGACCAGAATCTCAAAGTCCGTGGGGTTCTTTTTCTGCAAATAGGCCTGCACCATACACAGATACCCTCTGTCACTGTCACAGACTGCAAACTGTTTCGCCCTCATGCCACACCTCCCTGATAAAATTATGCATACACACCTGCACACATTAGCAACAAACTGATAAAGGCTGGTATGGACAGACGCACAACACACCGCTTTTGCGTGCTGTCTGTCTGGTACGTGTCAACCGCCCCTGTCAGCACAACCTTCCTGAGATACCGCACCAGATAAAACAGCCGCTCCCGGCTCTGTGCATACAAAACCATTTTCAAAATCGCAATCACTGCGGCAATCGTCATCGCAACTAACAGGTAATGAAGCAGTCCGAATGTGCCCATACGGCAACGATAACAGCCCACCATCATGAACAGCTTGACATCCCCTGCCCCCAGCGCCCCCAGCAGATAAATAGGGTATAGCACAAGGAAGATTGCCGCAGCCGCCACGCAGGTCCTCACTAGCCCGTCCGCAGAATATGACACATATGTCATAACAAGACCCCAGACTGCACCGGCTACAATACAGGTATTGGGTATCTTATAGTGATACCAGTCCATAAAAATGACAACACAAAACACACCTATGAGGATTTTCATACTTTTTGTTCCTTTCTATATAAATCTAAATGGAGTTGTTCACCAGAGAAGGTGACTGATGAATCGGACCGTCTATCTGGCAGAAAGCATTTTTATGAACGCGCTCTTGCGACGGAACAGTTATGATTATATATGATTCAAGAAAAATGTCCACTCGAAATGTCAAAATTAATACAACTATTTTTTTCTTGTGCTATTTTACCAATTACAATTTGTTATTGCATGACTTTTCTGTTAAATATAGATCTGTTTTTTGTGTAAGTTTTGACATTACGAAATTTTACGAAATTTGTTTTTCGTTTTTCCTATGGGTGCATATGTGCATAAAAAGAAAAAATATACATGGAAATGCCATGCATATTTTTCCTTTTTTATGACTATACTGTTTTATATAAAGCATCGAGAAAGGACATCCCTATGAAAACATATTTCAGTCTCAAAGGCATACTTAACCCTGCTGGAAACAGCGAAACCCCGCCACGAACACCGCGCGACATGCTGCTAGACGATATCCGCAAGACGCAGTGCGCCCTGGAAACCGCGTACTCTGGCTTCGACAATGTGACTGATCCTGACCTGATAGACTGTTATATCTACGAGGTCAACTCCGCCCTCAAGCGCTACCGCTTCCTGTTGCAGCAGGCGGAGCAGATGCAGCTCTACGAAGAATATCACATGGATTCCCCACAGTACTGTGACGCGAAACCGCTGGTGGAGCAGCCAACCGCATAGGGTGCTCCACAGTATGCTGATCAAATACAGTAGCCTCTCGCAGTCCCATACTGTGACAGACTCTCATTTACATCTGTCCGGCCATATGTAAATCCGGCATATACATTCTGCGCATTTTCCATAAGCGGCTGTGAGTGGTCCTGCTTACTTATGGTATTGTATGCGTCCCGCAGCTTCTGGAACATACCTGTAATCTGGGCGAGCTGTTCTGCATTAGTACCGTGCATGTCATGTGCAAGTTCTCTGTCTGCAAATGCATAGATTGCAAAGAGGTTTCTCGACAGATCATATGTAAAGTCCAGGCTGCATCGCAGTTCGGATATGCAGTTTCTGGCACACTGCATATCCTTTTTGTATTCCTGTTCACAGCCAATCTCCTGTGCACTGGCTGCGTCCCCAAGATACGTCAGGATCATATCGTATAGGATCACAACCAGCTGCGTCCGGTTTGCCTGTGTAATGCGCCTTGTGAAAATCTGCTTCATTTCCTTTGTCATGCCAATAACCTGACCTTTCTATCATTAATGACTACCACTTTCAATTTATAATGACGAATTACTATTACAATAACGAATGATGATGAATCCTATCACTGCAACAGCTGCAGCATCTGCTGCGGTCTTTCGTTTGCCTGCGCGAGCATCGAGGTGGATGCCTGCACCAGCACCTGTACTGTCGAGTACTCCGTCATCTCCGCCGCCATATCCACGTCCATGATACGGGAGTAGGAGGCCGTGATATTCTCCTCTGTCGTATCCAGATTGGTAATTGTATGCTCCAGGCGGTTGGAATATGCACCAATTCTGGAGCGTATCGCTGAGAGTTGGTTGATCGCCTTTCCAACATCATCTATCGCCTTCGTCGCGGAATCCTCTGTCGTAAGATCCAGGTCATCCACGCCAAGATTGGCTGCTTTGAGCGCTGGAATCTCAAGTTCCATGTACTGGCCTGCATTCGCACCGACCTGCACAATCATTGGCCCCATGCCGGTCACATTGATTTTGAGACAGTCGTCTGCGGTATTTTGTCCAATCGTGTACTCAGTGCGCGTGGTCATAGTCTCGGTGTAGAGATACTCCTTGAGCTCCTTCTGTGTCGCCATCACAGCGCCCAGTTCATTGGTATCCTGATAGAGTGAAAATTCGATTGTCTGCTCTGCGCCTGGCTGACCAGTCTTTCCGTCCGTTGGTATGTATTTCACGCTGAATTTCTCTGGTTCTGCATTGCCATCATACTCCACACCTGTAATCTCGATAGAACAGTCGGGATTATTATTCTTAAAATACTCCGCAAAATCATCCGCGAGGCCTTTTCCACTGTCTCCCCTGTAGTCTGTATAAATCTCTGTTGTCTCGCCTGCTAATGCTTTCCCGGCTGAGTCAACATTGTTGAAGAAGTTCAGCTCGCTGATATTGTAACGCTTTCCATCCGGCCCCTGCACTGCAATATTCCGATAGCTCTTTACCGAGCTAAAGGAGGTCGTTGTGACGACTGTAGCGCCTGCCTTCTCTTTTTCGTATGTACGTTCTATGTATGCCGTGCCACTTGCTGTTGTTACTTTCACCTCATTTAAATTGCCATCATCGTCAATCGGCGTTCTGTCATTCACCTCAAACTTTATCTCAAAATTGCCTTGCGCCTTGATGACAAAATTCTCATCCTCTACCGTTACCCGCGAGCCCTCCGGAAATGACTTCGCGCGGTGAATCTTCCCAAACGCATCAATGGAAGTGCTCGTCACGAGCTTATCGTTGAGAAAGTTTTCCTCATTGTTCACCTCATACCGCTCTGTCTCTGTAACCTGTACCGCATTCGAAGTATATGTGACATTCAGCACCTTTCCGGTAGCAGGATCCTTGATCTTTTTCTCATCAAGCGCATACCTGGTTGTCATATCCTCATAATGATAATACTTAAGCTGCCCGATCACATATGTTCCCGTCGCAACGCCCTCCGTGTGGGACATCACCGAGACATTATCAATATTTGCATACGCCTTAAATGCAAAGCTTCCATCTAATAGATTCTGCGCGTTAAACTCAGTCGTGCTCGCGATCCTGTCAATCTCGTTCACAAGCTGGTCGATCTCTGTCTGTATCATCTCCCTGTCTGTATCGGCGTTTGTGCCGTTTGCTGACTGGATTGCAAGCTCATTCATGCGCTGTAAGATATCGTGAATCTCCGCCATCGCGCCATCAGCCGTGTTTAACGCGGACAGACCGTCATTGGCACTCTGGTTTGCCTCCTGCAGACTCTTGATCTGCGCGTTCATACGCCTTGCGATCGCAAGGCCGGCAGCGTTGTCTGCCGCACTGTTGATCTTGTATCCGCTCGACAGCCTCTTGGTTGATGCAGCCACTCTCTTGTCATTATTATTCATCGCATTTTTTGCTATAATTGATGAAACGTTGTAATTAATTCTCATGCATACTCCTCTTTCCTATAAGCTCTATAAACCGGCCGGCATCTCTTTTAGTGCCGTCAGAAATGCTTTTGCTGTCTGATACAGCTCGCCTGTCGAAACTTTTGTCTCATCTGCCGCCTTTGTCTTATCCCTGTCCTGCCCAAATTTGCCCAGGTCAACAGACCTTGCATGAACCAGACTGATGTTCGTCCTTTTCTCCCCAGATTTACCAAGCGCATCTTTTACGGCCTCATCTAGCTGCGAAAATGTTGTTTTCTGCAAGCTATTCTCATACACAATCATCCCTGACACGCGGTCCTTTGTGACATCAAACTCCGCGGCCACCTTCCCAAGCAGCTCTGTGTCAAATGTCACGGCCACCTTTCCAGTCTGTGATGCATTGTGATATATTTTCAAATTCACAGATGTGAGCTCGCCCCTGATATTCATTGGAATCTCATAGTTTTCTTCGCGCGCGAGGTTTCCAGCCAGCGCCAGGCCCTTGTACAATGCCTTAGCAGCCCGCACATCGATATGGGAAGAACCCGCCGCATATATCATACCCTCAACGGCTTTATTGGCTTCACTGATAATCTCCTGGTATGACATTCCTGCCTGTCTGGCATCTGTCAAATGTTCAACAAAATGGTCCGCCTGCCTTAATACTTCACTCTCCGCAGCATCCCCTGCGTCATCCGTTTTATCCGTGTCCTCTGCGTACTCTACATCCTTTGTGCCACCTAGAAGAACCTGTCTAAAGAGCGCTCCTCGCTCAAAAATCAGCGAGGACGCCGCCTGAATATTGTCAATGCTGATACTCTGGTCATAATCCATCAGCGACGCGATAACCTGCTCATCAATCTGCTCCACCGCACGCATATCATTCTGAAACTGTTCAAGGCTCTCTGCCCGCTCCTGCCGGGCCTGTTCCCTGTTATCTGACACGCGTGTCGTTTTGATGGTATCCGCAAACATCTCAATCGTCGTCTCACCAGTGATTTCAGTGGACTTTAACTGGCCAAAATCTGTCTTTTCTGCAAGCTCGTCATTAATTTCCCCTGAAAGCCGTGCATAGTACTTCTCCTGTGCAGCCGCATTCTGCCCGTCAGTCTCACCGTCTGAATGCTGGTCCGCCGGGCGCTGATATCCCGCGTTAATCTGCGCATCGATCGCCTTGCCCTTCCTGATAAGCTCCTCCAGACCCCCAAAACCGTCATCGATGCGGACATCCATATTTTTGTCCGCTGCCGTGCGCACTGCTGACAACATGTTCTTAAAATTCATCTGTGCGCCTGCGGCCACAAGACTTCCAATCACCGCTCCATCCGATTTCTCAATCTGGCGAAACATTCTGTATATCCCGATATATGCCTCCCGCTCCTGCCCGGTAATACCTCCTGTCCGGTCAAGCCGCTGCAAAAACTTAGCGTATTTCTCTGCGTCCTGTGCAGGCGCAAGCTCTTTGCTGTCCAGGTAAGCCTCGAGCTCCTCCATCGTCATCTCAAGCGGGTTTTTCTGCTCACGGATCATCTGCAGCGTCGCTGCCGGTGTCATTTTACCGATCACCTTTGTGACCTGCGTGTCCGCCTCCCTGACAGCACTGATATTGTCCTCATTGACCGCCATACGGTTATATGCAAGGATTCTGACGGCGCGCCTGTTCGACTCATTTGTTTCCAGTCCCAAATCCGTAAGAATATCATCAATATTCCGAAACGCCTTGCTAATCCTATCGCCAAGATCCCTTCGAGGTTCTGTCATCAGCGTCTCATATGCCGCAGACGCTCTTTGCTGTCCACCAGGATTCTGGTTCGAATTGTGGCTGCCGCCCCGCTGTTTGGCCTCATTTTCCAGCTGCTCCTGCAATTCCCTGCCTGCCTCATGTATATGGAGCAGCGTGCTTTGGGAAACCTTCGAGAGAAACTTTCCGATCACCGCGGCTGGCATGCCCGCCAGTTCTTTTGTCCTGGTCAACGTCTCCTCATACAGCAGTGCGCGCTCTGTATTATCCTGCGCATCCGCTCCCTGGAAGAGAACTGCGTTGATGTGCTCCTCTGCCATGCGTAACGCTTCCACGAGCTTGGAAAGCGCTGTTGTGTCAATCGAGATTCCCGCCTTCAGCAGATGGCGGTTTGCTTCCTCTGTCATCATGAGACGAATCTCCTCGAGCTGCCGCCTTGCCTGCACCTCCTTCAGCGTCGTCTCATCTGCTGCGGCACCTGCCAGGGGCCCCGCTGTCTCATCATCTGTCTCTATCATATTTGTAGCTACACTGTCTGTTTTGTCAGACACATGGGCTGCATTTTCCGCTGAAGCCGTGCTTTTATCACCAGACTGTGACGCTGCGGCCTGCTGTTTGTCAATTTGTCTTTGTGCCTCCGTGAGATTTTTGAGGTTCATCTCCTCGCCTGACATGGCTACCTCATGTACTGCCTCGTCAGAAATCTGTCCTGCCTGCTCCTGAATTTGGCGCGCCTGTTCTGCGATGGAGCGCTCGCCTCGCATGTCCGCCTCCACTGGCGCCTTGCCATTCTCCATAGCGGTGACACACAGCTTCGCAAGGGCATCCTGGCTCATCGGCAATGACAGATTTTTCAATTCTGTAGTCCTTTTGAGATTGTCTGCATTCAACTCAATGCCAGACTCCACAAGCCATCTGGCATTTTGGATTGCCTGTGCCTTTGTCCTTTCGTCGGTGTCTAGTCCTGCCTCTTTCACAACTGCGTCAATGCTTCCTTCTAGGTTTTCCCAGTTGATGCTGTCCGCTTTTTTCGAATAGTATTTTCCATAATTTCCCTGTCCCTCACTGTAGTAGCCCTGGGACTGGCGCACATTCTCTGTGCTGGAATACTGTGCCTTATAAATATTTTCTATCGTGGGTGCTTTCCCGTTTACAATGAGGTATTTGATAGCATCTCCCGTAAGCTCCCCGATTCCTGACGCCTCTATGACGGCGCCCACAAACTCCGCGATGTTCTCATTTGTGACAGGCATGTCACTTTCCTGCAGTGCGTTCGAAAGTTTTCCGACCAGCTCATTGACAAGCGCACCTGCGTCTGTCCTGCTGCCCACGATCTGCTCGATCGTCTCTAAGTCAAGATCATCATTATATCCCTCAATCTCAACACCCGCCTTTGCCAGCGTCACCTTGATCCTGTCTACAATCGTCACATATGTCTCCACGTCAACGCTTCCTGGATGGAATCCTTCCTCCTGCATCTTCTGAAGATCCTCCCCTGAAACGCAACTGGACATCACTATCATAAAGTCTTTCTTGGATTGAGCATTTGAATTAGCTGCCTGCTGCATAATCTCTTCAGCGGTCATTCCATGACCTCCGTATGCTTCGTTATCCATAACTTTATCAGCGATGTCCAGTGTGTAACCGCTCCTGGATACAGACTTTGTACCCTGTGCGGATGGTTTGTATGTAGTTGTAGTCTGCTCGGTACTAGCTGGAACAGAGACGGAATGCTGCGTATCTACTGTAATATTCATACACAATCCCTGCTCTTTCCATTTTATACTGCGCTGTCTGCCAAAATAGTATTATATATTTTTTACCACAATATTGTTCTATTTTTGGGTCAGACTTTTCTCTTGTAGTATATGTCGGAATATTTGCAGAAAAACTTTAGATTGTCTGACAGATTCTATCTTAAATTCCAAATTCCTTTCGGATTTTCAGTATCTACTATCTGATAGTACCTTGCATTCCTGACGCAGCTCATACTTTCAAACAGCCACTCTGCCCACTCCCCATAATGCAGCGCACCTATACCATGAGCATTTTCGTAAACTCTTGGCCTTACTCCGCCCATTTCCCGTAATGCAGCGCACCTATACCATGAGTATTTTCGTAAACTCTTGGCCTTACTCCGCCCACTCCCCGTGATGCAGCGCACCTTCTAGCTGCAGGGTAGCAAAATCATGCTGGCGCAGCGCCTCATAAAGCACGATGCTGACGCTGTTGGCAAGATTCAGGCTCCTGATTTTGTCAAGCATGGGAATCCGGATGCAGGTGTCCGCATAGGCCATCAGAATATCCTCGGGAATCCCGGCGCTCTCCCGGCCAAACATGATATAGTCGTCTGCGCCAAATCTGGCCTGCGTGTACACCTTCCTTGCCTTGGTCGTCGCAAGCCAAAGCCTTGCACCGGAATCCGGCACAAGGCATTTTTCTGCAAACTCTTTGAAATTCATATAGCGGCGCACATCAAGCTGCGGCCAGTAGTCCATGCCGGCCCTGCGAAGCTCCTTGCCTGTCAGGCGAAACCCCAGGGGCTCTATCAAGTGCAGCACTGTTCCGGTCGCAACACACGTTCTGCCGATATTACCAGTATTTGCCGGAATCTCCGGCTGATGTAGTACGATATTCATATCTTATGTATCTCCAGAAAGTCATATCATGCCAGCCGTCCCACAAACCGTTCAAGCCGCGCGACGGCCTTCTTCAGATTTTCGAGTGAGTACGCATAAGAGATGCGCAAAAAGCCCTCGCCGCTGTCGCCAAAGGCATTTCCGGGCACGACTGCAAGCTTCTCCTCATGTAGAAGCTTTGAGGCAAACTCGTCACTCGTCATGCCAAACTGCTTCACACTCGGGAACATGTAAAATGCACCAAACGGTTCAAAGCACGAAAGCCCCATCTCCTTGAATGCATTGACCAGATAACGGCGTCTCTGATTGTAGGAATCACGCATCATCTGCACATCTGCGTCCCCGTTTTTCAGCGCATCAATTGCCGCATACTGTGATGTTGTCGGTGCGCACATGATGCAGAACTGATGAATCTTGTACATCTGCTCGACAATTCGCCTAGGACCGCACGCATACCCAAGCCTCCAGCCTGTCATGGCATATGACTTCGAAAAACCATTGATCAGTACTGTCCGCTCCCACATGCCGGGGATATTTGCAATCGACACATGCTTCTCTGTATAGCAAAGCTCTGAATAAATCTCGTCAGACAGCACAAAGATATCGTGCTTTTCAATCACGCGCGCAATCTCCTCTAAATCCCTGCGCTCCATGACCGCACCTGTGGGATTGTTTGGAAATGGCAGGATAAGAACTTTTGTTCTATCCGTGATGGCTTCCTCGAGCTCGGCCGCTGTCAACCGGAACTGGTTCTCATTTTTTAATTCAATGATGACCGGCTTTGCGCCCGCAAGGACCGCGCAGGGCTCATAGGAAACATAGCTTGGTTGCGGTATGATGACCTCATCACCAGGGTCCACCATCGCGCGCAGGGCAATGTCGATCGCCTCGGAGCCACCGACCGTCACCAGTATCTCGTTTTTGGGATCATATCTCAAATCAAAACGTCTGCCCAGATACCTGTCAATTTCCTCGCGCAGCTCGAGAAGCCCAGCATTTGCCGTATAGAAGGTGCGTCCCTTCTCAAGGGAATAAATTCCCTCGTCCCTGATGTGCCACGGCGTCTCAAAATCCGGTTCGCCCACGCCAAGCGAGATGACGTCGGGATCGTTCATCTCACTCACAATATCAAAATACTTGCGGATACCTGATGGCTTGATTGTCTCAATCGTCTTTGATAATGGATTTCTCATGGTGTCACCTGTATCCTTTCATCAGATTCCTTCTTGTTGAGAATCGTGCCGTGATCCTTGTATTTTTTCAGGATAAAGTGTGTCGCTGTGCTGATGACCGTGTCGAGTGTGGACAGCTTGTCGGATACAAAGTTCGACACCTCCTTTAATGTCTTGCCCTCCAGGCTTACCAGCAGGTCATATCCGCCTGAGATCAGATACACTGCATGGACCTCTGGGTATTTGTAAATACGCTCTGCGATGCTGTCAAAACCCTTCCCGCGCTGCGGCGTCACGCGCACCTCGATCAGTGCACTGACCTTCTCCACCGATGTCTTTTCCCAGTCGATCAGGGTGTGGTATCCGCAGATGATTCCCTCCTGCTCCATCTGCTCGAGTTCATTCACTACGTCTGCCTCCTCCATGCCAAGTATCACCGCAAGCTCATGTAGGTCAATCCTGCTGTTTTTTTCTATAATTGATAATATCTGTTCTCTCATGAAATATCTCCTCCGCTTTCTTTTTATAATGATATATCTGATCCCCGTCTGCCGGCACCAAAAAGCGCGACTCCTCCCCGTGACGTACAACACGATCATTTCCCGGCGTCGTACGCCCAATCACCGCGGCTGGCACACCAGCCTTCCAAAGCGCCTGCACCAACCCCGCGCCGTCTTCAGTCACGGCAAGCAGGCTTCCGCCCGCCAGCAATTCATAGGGATTTAAGTCAAAATACTCGCATACCTCGATCGTCTCCTGTCTCACAGGTATGCACTTTAAGTCTACGACCAGTCCAACGCCGTTTGCTGCCGCTAGCTGCCAAAGGCCTCCAAATATACCGCCTTCGCGCACCGCGTACAGATAACCTGCGCCGGACTTCACGGCGCATGCCGCCTCCGGGACAACGGACAAATACCTGTAAAAGTCACGCGCCTCGTCCACAAGATCCGCCGGATACCGTTCGCACAGCTGCGTATAGCTTCCCTGCGCCATCACTGCGGTTCCCTCAAGGCCCAGCCATTTTGTCATCACGATGTCCTCGTCCACAAGCTCCCTCTTATTCATCGCCACAATGTTGCCTTCACTCCTGTCCTCGAATCCCGCGTTGACCACGCAGGTGACAACTGGCTCTGCGGTAGCCTGAAGCACCTCGACATTGCAGCCAAGAATGGGGATTCCTGTCTCATCCGCCTGCTGCGATGCCGCCTCGATCATGCCGCGCAGCCTGATTTCACGCATTTTCGCCGGAACCACCACTGTGATGTTCGCGTATGGGTGGTGCAGTCCAGACGCCTCCCTGTTTGCGCTGCACGCGATGATCTGGTTTACCGCGGCCAGATATGCCCTCGCCGCCACCTTCGCGTCCTGACCTGACGCAAACGCCTGACCCGTCACAAGTCCCGCACAGACAACCGCCTCATTTCCCGTCAAAATGGCGCAGTCTGCCCCCAGTCCTGCGCCATCATAGAATTTCCTGTTCTCTGTTGAATTTGCTTTCACTACCTTCACAACAGAGCGCTCATAGATACCCTGTGTCAATTTCCCGCAATTCATCACAAATCCCCTTTATCCTCACAGTACTGCCCTGTGTACTTTTACCGCCGCATATACAAACTGCTGTTCAAGATGCGTACGCAATCATCTGTCAGGGCTGGACCTGCTGCTGCTGGGCCTGCTGCTCCGTCGCCTGCTGCTGAGCCTGCTCCGCTGCCTGCTGCTGGGCCTGCTGTTCCAACAGCTGCTGCTGGAGTGCCTCGTAATACGCATCCAGTGCCGCCTGCTGCTCCGCCGCCGCGCGCTCCTCCTCTGTCATTGCTGCCTGCTGCTGGGCCGCCGCTGCCATCTCCGCCTTGATTGCGGCCGCCTCCGCCTTACAGGTGTCGATACTGCCTGACGCCACCGCCGCGTTGATGCGCGCCGCGTAATTCGGATTGTCCGTATTGACACCCACCGTCGCAGACCGCGGGGATACCTTATACGAACTCTTGTTGATTACCTCACGGCTCACCTCGACACCGTTCTCCTCAACGACCTTCCACAGCTGTGCCGTGTACCCGATATGCGCTGACTCCACACTGATATAACCTACACCCTGACTTGTGGTGGGTGTGATGATCTCATGGTCAGGGCGTGTCGTTGAGAGCGTCTCGCTCTCGTAGCGCACTACGCGCCCCGGATCCCGCTGCTCCACGCCATAGATCGTAAACGTAATCTGCTTTCCTTCTGTTTTCCCTTCTATATATATGGGATTGTCCCAGCTGTTGATAAACCGGAAATCTTTGCCTGCAGACTCCGCAATCGCGGCGTCCATCGACGGCTTCACATACGCGATAATCATGGAATGGTTATTGCGCTCTGTCACCTCAAGCTCGGACAGAAGCACTGCATTATACAGCGTCGTTGACACCTGGCATATGCCGCCGCCAAGACTGTCAACCACCTTTCCATTCTGGTAGGATCCCGCCGGATAGTATCCGTTTGCCTCGGTGAAGGGCTTGATGGTATCATAGGTTGAGAACTCATCTCCCGGATACAACAGTGTTCCATTGATCAGACGGCACCCATTCTCCACATTCTTGCATCTCGCAGAGCTGCTAGTGGAGTAGCTTGTCGTGAAAGTGCCAAGCACATCTGTCATCCGCTCTAACTCCTCCACGCTTCCCCGTGGCTCTGTCACATCGATTGCAAGCTCAATCGACACATCCTGGTAGTCCCAGCCTATCGTGATATAATCATACGTCTTTGTCAGAGACTCCTCGACATTCACGCGCTGTCCAGTCTGTCCGGCTTCTATGACAAACTCCCCGTCAACCCGTGTAATTGTATTGTTGATGGGTGCGACATCATACTCTGCGCACTGTCCTTCGAGCACGGCCCTAATCAAATCCCGGTCCAGAGACAGCTTCAGCTCATAGACCTTGTTTCCATGCTTCAAATCCTCGATTGCCTTGTATCTTTTTACGATATTTCCCTTCTTGCCAAGCGCCGCCGCCGCATCGATGTCCGACTCATTATCCCACGTCAGTCCAAACTCCCCTAAATTAACAATCACATAGTGGTCATTTGGCGCGCCAAATGTGATTTTTTTCATTTTCAGTCCATCCACAAACGCGCGGACAGTGGCCTTTGCCTCATCCGCGGTCATTCCTGCAAGACTGATTTCTCCCATGTAGATGCCTTCCAAAATCACGTCATCGCCCGAAGCAGCCGCCACATTGCCCATCCTGAAGCTGCCTGCAAGCACCGCTGACAGCACAAAAGCCAGCGCGGCGAAAACAATTCGTCTTTTCACTTTCTTCATAGACTTCTACTCCTATTTTTTTGACCGTTTATTTTGCATTGTTCCAAAAAATGTGATATATTAATATCAGATGCCAAAGACACTTAAAACCAACGGTACTACCATAGCTAGTACCAATATAACTGCTATGACAGCTGCGATTTTACGCTGCGTCTTTTTATGATTCATGTTCATCATGGCTGTTCACCCCTTTTCGAAAGGATATTATATATGAATTTCATTATTTTTGCAAGCTTTCCCATTATCTGTCTGCTGTTTTCCTATGCCCTGCACAATGCAAAGCGCAAGGAGCAGGATATCGACCAGAAGTTCTGGGACCGGGAACAGCAGGCCAATTTCACACGGAAAAAGCCGCTCGACAACCTGAATTTTATCACGATCCCAGAGGAGCTGCTCACGATGCAGCCGGATATCACAAACGAGGAGCTAAGAAGCTGTATCCAGGACTTAAACGACTTGTCCTCCCTGCAGATTGTCAACCTCACAGGCTACACCAACACAGACTTAAAGCTGGAATACGGAACCGCTAATATTACTATATTAAGCGAGTATGATTTTCATTACACCAACCTGGTGACGCTGCTGCAAAAACTTGCCGAGCTGTTGCATGACAGCTTAGAGGACGAGCTTGCCGTCAAAGTCCTGGAGTTTGCCGTCTCCACCGGGACAGATGTCAGCAAAAGCTACTATCTGCTCGCCGAGCTCTACCAGCAAATGGGCACGCCCGAGAAGATCGAACATTTGATCATGCAAGCGCAAAATATCCATTCTCTCATGAAGGATACGATCGTCGAAAATTTGAAAGCAGCCTGTCAATAAGTCTGCTCGCCTCGTTTTTGGTGACCTTTTCCAAATCGATAAACCCGTCCGTGACATTCTCAACTGGGTAGAGCACAAGCCCCTCGCACTGTAGGTGGTACTGCCCGATCAGCTTCTGTAACAGCTCGAGCTGCCTGGGCGTAGCCGGACTCTCTTTTTTGACAGTATAAATTAGCGGCATGGGCCAAAACATGCTCTCCTCCTGTGCGCCGTACTCCTGCGCCAGAATCCCGTATAGCCTGTGCGCCGCAATGGCATCATTGAGGGCCCTGTGCGCGTCGAGACGGATCTGGTAATACTCACACAAAAAACCAAGCTGCCGGCTTTCAAGTCCACTCAGAAAACGCTTGGCGATCCGCAGGGTATCAATTCCCTGTTTCGCAAAGTCCTTTCTCTGGTTCACCGCCGCCTTCTTGACAAAAGAGTAGTCAAACAATATATTATGCCCAAGTAGTACATCATCACCCACAAACGCCAGAAAGCTGTCCAGAATGTCATCAATGTACGGGGCATCCGCGACATCTGCATCACGGATCCCCGTGAGCTCCACAATCCGCTCTGGCAAGCTCTTTGCCGGGTTGACAAACGTGGAGAATGTATCCACAACCTCCCCGTCACGGACCCTGACCGCCCCGAGCTCTATAATTTTGTCGTATTTCGGATTAAGTCCTGTCGTCTCGATATCAAAGGCGACGTAGTTCATTGGTGTATTCATCGTTTATCTTATCCCGCTTCTTATATTTCATGTATTCATGTGTGTCCACCCTGCTTTTCATCAGAGGCCGCAAGCAGCTTTTTGTACTCCCCGTCTAGCAGAATCAAGTTGATCTCGTAATCTTGCCTGTTTTTCTGCTTCATGGTGGAGAGCATCAGCCCTGCAAAAAAGGACTGCATCGCTGCCATATATACAAACCCGCAGACGATCAGCGTCGGAAAGCGCTCCACCAGTCCTGTGTCAATATATTCGCCCATCACAGGCGCAAGAAACGCTGTCGAAATCACCGCAAGTATCACCGCAATCCACGTAAAAAAGCCCATCGGCTTGTAATTTTTATATAATTTTATGATTGTCATGATGACTTTAAAACCGTCCGCGTAGGTGTTGAGCTTTGACTCACTCCCCGCTGGCCTGTCCCGATACTGGATGACGACGTTTTCCACACGCATGTTCTTATCAATCGCATGTATACTCATCTCCGTCTCAATCTCAAAGCCCTTAGACAGCACGGGAAACGACTTTACAAACTGATAGCTAAACGCCCTGTAACCGGTCATAATGTCGCGGATGTCGCTCTTGAACATACTGTTGATGGCACCGCGCACGAGCGAGTTTCCCAAGTTGTGAAACGGCCGCTTGTTCTCCTCGAAATAAGAGGACGACAGCCTGTCCCCCACAACCATGTCCGCATTCCGCAAAAGCACCGCCTCGCACAGCTTCACTGCCTCGTCTGCAGGGTACGTGTCATCGCCGTCTGTCATGACATAGCACCGCGCGTCGATCTCACGAAACATCCGCCGGATCACATTTCCCTTCCCCTGCTGGTACTCATAGCGCACCACCGCTCCTGCACGTCGCGCGATCTCGTCAGTCCCGTCTGTCGAGTTGTTGTCATATACATAAATCACCGCCTGTGGGAGTGCCTTCTGAAAATCCCTTACCACCTTTTCTATTGTCCTGCTCTCATTGTAACAGGGAATGAGCACTGCTATCTCGTCCATACATAACCTCCACACATTCAATATCTGGCATGCCTGTTTTGCCTGCCTTTTGAAAGTGTACCATATTTTGTCCTTATTATAAAGAACTTTTTTCTGCTTCTATTTTTAGCTCTTTTTCTTTCAGTTCTTTTTCTATTTTATTTCTGACGCGCAGCTCCTTAAAAAACTGTTTAAGCATCTGTGCACACTCCTCCTCCATGACACCCCTCACAGCCTCGACCTGATGGTTAAACTGAGGCATGTCAAGGATATTTAAGACGGAACCTGCACACCCGGCCTTGGGGTTCATGCACGCCATGACCACCCGGGGGATACGTGCCTGCACGATGGCGCCCGCACACATCTGGCAAGGCTCTAAAGTGACATACAAGGTGCACTCCTCAAGACGCCAGTCCCCGATGACTTTACCGGCCTTGCGGATCGCGATGAGTTCCGCGTGGGAGAGCGTGCTCTTATCCGTGTTTCGCCGGTTGTACCCGCGCCCTATAATCCTTTTATCATGCACGATCACACAGCCGATTGGCACCTCGCCAAGCGCGTACGCCTTCTTCGCCTGCTTGATGGCCTCCCGCATAAATTTTTCGTCGTCGCCTGTCATCTGTTTATGCATTGTCCTTTCCCGTGGCTGCCAGACAATCTGCAATCTTTGCGTCCAGCCATGAGAGCACATCCCTGTACACCTGATCACGGTCTAACTCATTGAGCACCTCATGCCTGTCCTCCTGATAAATCTTTAAGGAGACATCCTCGATCCCCACTCGCTCATATCCAGCGGCAACACGGCGCACATCCCGACCGTAGTGCCCGACAGGATCCTGTCCGCCCGATATAAAGAAAAGTGGAAGCTCTCTGGGAATCCTGTCGATATTACACCTTTTCTGGATAAATGCAAGCACCTCAAAGAGTGTCCTGTAACCGTTGACTGTGAAGATAAAGCTGCAGTATTTATTGTTTTGGCAAAAGTCCACGATGGCGGCATCCCTTGTCATCCAGTCATTTTGGGTGCGCGGATTTGGAATGCGCTTCTGGTACGCGCCAAACGCGTTCATCTCAAGCAGCCGGGAGCGAAAACGATCGCCAAACATAAGCCTTAGCGTGTTTGCCACAACCGGCCCCGCCACAAGAACCGGCCAACTCTGGCTGCCCGTCCCACAGATCACAGCGCCGGTAAGCTCCATGCCGTAGGTCATCAGATACCGCCTTGCCATAAAAGAGCCCATGCTGTGTCCCAGCAGGAAACAAGGCTTGTTTTTGTATCGTTTCTTTGCATAACGCGTTACCCTGTGCAGATCGGCGACGACAGTCGCACTCATGTTCTTCGGGCAGAAATACCCCAGGTCCGCGTCATTTCCCGCAGTCAGCCCGTGGCCTAAGTGATCATTTCCGATCACCGCAATGCCGTACTGGTTCAAAAACTGTGCAAATTCCTCATAGCGGTCAATCATCTCAATCATGCCGTGCGAAATCTGCACGACCGCCCGGACCTGTGTCTCTGGCTCCCACAGCACTACGTGGAGCCTATGCACGCCATCTTTTGATGGAATGTGAAAATCTTTCCTCTTCATTGGCTTTCTTCCTTTTTCATTTATACGATTCTTCATTGTAAAAACGGGGACAGTCCCTTCTGCCCCCGTCTCTTTCGCTTTGATTAACACCTTTTATTTAATTGTGAATATGAACGTTACATTTTTGAAATCATGACAACTGACAAATCATACTCGTCAAGAAATTCGTCAATATCCCTCTCGTCATTGATTTCCATAGCTACCTCAAAATCACCAGTCACAGGGTTCAAAAAACCCGCGATCATCTCTCCTGTGGCCTGGATTTTTCTGATCATTGGCTTCTTGTTTAAAATATCGATTCTCTCAGACACTTCTCTCTTCGCTACTAACATGCTATGTTCCCCTTTCAACCCTCTTCAATGTTATATATCAACCTTCATCTGCCCCTGCGGCGCACTGTCTTAGCAGAATTGCCGCGCGTATCCCGACTGGCTGGACACTGTTCCTGTCTGAACAGGCCCAATCCCGAACAGTTTCTAGGTTCTATATACCCATAATCCTATTATAAGTAGTTATGTTGTCAAGGTGCCCCCGACATGTATATGCATGCCTTAGAGATAATCAAAGCTTATTTATGATTAGTTTCATTCCCGGATCCCTTCTCCCTCATAGATACCGGCGCAGAAACGTAACCAACACACTTAGGGGGTATTATGTAAACAAACCCGCTTTTCCTCAATAGTAGCATATGTATTTTTATAAATCAATCTTTATTTTCCAAATTGTGCAAATTAACATAACTTTTTAGTTATGTTTACCATAATCCATATGCAATTACCGCCCAAATGTCATAATTTTATTTTTGTATGTACAACGCTCCTCATTATGTGATATTATATATTTATTATACTAGAAGAAACCTCTTATGATTAGAGTGCTTCTTTATCCCAAATCCAATTCCAGGAGGACTTATGTACAAATTATCAACGCAATCCCTCAAACCTGGCATGGTATTATACGATGATATCTACACACCTGCCAATGCCATTTTATTTAAGGCCAATACCATTCTGTCACAGGAAAATATCCAGAATCTGTATGAGTATAATTTTGACGAGGTGGCACTGTGCGAGCCGGGTGAGGTCAATATGGCACACTACAAATATCTGCATCTCAACCATGACTTCCAGCGGTTCAATGACCTGTACACAGTGACACTTGACTCCTTCCACAGAATTATGCGCACGCTCGACACAGGGCTCGATCTCAATATCCCAAAGCTTTTATCGCTGCGCGATGATATTCTCTCCGTCGTCAAAAATGGGGAACAGCTGCTTGACTATCTCTACAATATGATGCCAAATGAAAACGAAATCACCTACAACCACTGCTTTAACTGCGGCCTGTTGTGTTATGTCTTTGGCAAATGGGTCGGTATGGGTGATGAGGATCTGGACAATCTGACTATCTCTGGTTTTATCTTTGACATCGGTAAGACGAAGATATCTGACGAATTGTTATGGAAACCTGACAAACTCACGCCGGAGGAATACATACAGATGCAGCACCATATCCACCTAGGCTACGAGCTGGTCAAGTCGAGAAAGCTCCCCCCGCATGTGGTGAGCGTCATGATCATGCACCACGAGCGCTGTGATGGAAGCGGTTATCCAGCTCGTTTAAAAGAAAACCGCATTGATCCCTTTGCGCTGATTGCGGCGATTGTCGATACCTATGAGGCGATGACGCACCCCCGAGCCCAGCGTGTGGCGCTGACGCCGTTTCAGGCAATCCGTGTCTTTGAGGAACAGGGTTTTGACAAATACGGTGCAAATATCCAGCCCATTCTGACACGCATCGCCAATATGTATGTGGATCGGCGTGTCTGCGTGAACGGAAACTTAGAGGGTCGAATCACAGAGATTCATGAAGATGCCCTGTCAAGACCAACGATTTTTATAAACAACAATGCCTTCTTTGACCTGCGGACAAAGCAGGGCGCAGAAATAACCCGTATGCTGTAGCATACGGGTTATCTGTATCAATCAACTATACTGTTATTCCCCAAAAATTTCTCCAATCCTGTCCTGCAACTCCTCCGCCGAAAGTCCCTGCGCATTTTCAAGCAAGGTGTTCAGCGATTCCTTGGCCCTGCCAAGCTTCTCCTCATCCATACTATACTGCTCGATATAGGACTTAATCGATTCCTCTAGCTTAGCCTGTCCATCACTGTCAACGCCAAGCGTTTTTGCCAGGTCATCACTCCTAAAAAATGCCGTGACTTCATTGGAAAATGCCTTCTTAAACTCCTCTGCCGCCTGTGTCTTAATATCGCTTGCAACACTGTCTACATATTCCCCTGGATTCTGTGAGGTGCCATCCCCCCACAAGCTCCCCGCACCGCCTGCCATCAACACACCAATTGCCACTGCTGCCATCCATGCCCGCTTCACGACCTGTCTCCTTCTGACTGCATCTGTTCCTGTACCGTCTGTGCAGCACTCATCACCTGAAGCGCTTCCTGACTGATCAGGTTTTCCTTTTTCTTCTTCGTCGAGGTCACAGGCTTCTCCGACCATGCCATTGCCTTGATACCAGGCGTCGTCGTCCTGATCCTGAGATAGCTCTTCCCGTCCTCCACAAATCTGACAATGGAGATATTCCTCCACTCATAGAACTCAAACGGTGCAAACTCGATCTTGATCTCCTTTAAGAGTCCCTTCGCCTCAAAATTCACCAGCTTATTGTCCACCCTGACAGGCATAGTATATATATATTTATTATCGGTGGTCTGAATGATTGTCGTTTCAAAAAGCGCCGATTTTCCCTCTTTACTGACTCTGATCGCCGCCATCGCCGGTATTGGAATATCTTCTACATTCATATGCACGCCGCTCCTTCCTCTTATATCCCGTGGATTCCTGCAAATTTGTATATAGGGTCATATATACTAGTATAGTCTTTTTATTTGTGTATTGTCAAGGCTAAACGCACAGCCATTTCAGATTTTCAGACTTTCGGATTTTGAGATTTTATATTTTCATATCCACGTTCATGATATCCACATTCATGTACTGGTATATTTGTGTGAATTGTGTGAATTTGCATGAAAGTCTTTCTTTTTTTGATGATTTGTGATAAATTAATATGAGGTTTGTCTATGAGGCCTGTCACAACAGTATTTTATAAAAATTTAATATATTGGCTTATCATAACAGCCTGTCATAGTAAATGACTTTATTAATGGATTTATTATTTGAAAGGATTGGTTAAAATGGCAAAGAATAAAAAGAAGGAGCAAACTGAAAATAAAAATGTCACTTCGGACATCAGCAAGAGCAAGAAAAAGCGTGAGGAGCGCAAAAAGGAGGTTTCTAGGGAGCGGCGGCACAAGCGCACTGTAAAGATTGCCGGCATCGCAGTCGTGACAGTCCTTATCGCAATTGTGGCCGTGATTGCAGGCAAAAGCATCTGGCTGGCCGCGATGCGCACCACCCCAAATTCAGATTTCAGTGCAGGTCTGACAGCGGACGGCAAAATTGAGGGAGTCAATGCCAAAGAAGTACTCTCCCTGGTTGATTACGCCAATATCGCTGTGCCCGCAGACGAGGTTGCCGCGACAGCAGATGAGGTAGATGCCGATATCAACGCGACTTTGGAATCCCACAAGGAAGCGAGCACAGATCCTACACTTGCAATCCAGGATGGCGATGAAGTCAACATTGATTATGTCGGCACCATTGACGGTGTTGCATTTGAGGGCGGAAACAGCAATGGCGCAGGCTACAATCTCACAATTGGATCTGGCTCCTTTATCGATGACTTCGAACAGCAGCTCATTGGCCACAAACCCGGCGAAAATGTCACAGTGGAAGTCACTTTCCCGGAGGGCTACCAGAACGATGACACGGTTGCCGGCAAGGACGCTGTCTTTGATGTCACCGTCAACAGCATCACCGTCACACCCGAGCTTACTGACGATTTCGTCGCAAAGAACTTCTCAGAGGAGGGACTGTCCACTGTGGAGGCGTACCGCGCATCCGTGGAGAACCGTTATTATGAGCAGCATCTAGAACAATACCTGGCAGACTATATCATAGACAACTCAACCGTCAAATCCTACCCTGCGTCCTACCTCAAACAGCTTAGGGGTATCACAAAGTACAACGACGCATATATGATGGAATCCTATAACCAGATGTTTTCTTCCTATGGAATGGCCGCATATGAAAATCCGTGGGATATGATGGGCGAGGAGGTTTCCGATGAGTTTTCCTATGAACAGAATCTGCGCGAGCGCGCAAAGGAAACTGCAAAAACTGCCCTAATATACCAGGCCATCTATGAGGATGCTGGCCTTTCGATCGATATGGAGGCTGCGCTTGCAGAGCTGGCAGCCCAAAACGGCGAGGAGTATGTGACAAATATGAAAGAACGCCATGGGGATGGCTATATGGCACAGTCCGAGATCCAGCAGGCCGTTATGGATTATCTCGTGGAAATATATAAATAACACTATATCACATACACAGGGGCTATCGGAAAATAATACTACTTACCTAATATATTGCAGGTAAATAGTATTTTCCGATAACCCCTGTTTTCTGTCTACCAGTCCAGATCAAATGACGCGAACGCATCTTGTACGGAAAAATGCTCCTCCTTGTAACGCAGCAGATAAGCCCTGATCTCCGCGCCACAATCCTTCATATCCGCCAGCAGACCGTCGAAATTGTCCTCCGTGATGCAGCCGGAATCCGCAAACACCCTGTAATAGTCCAGTTCTCCCATATGCTCTTCCCGGATCAGTTCCCACGCCTCCGGCGAATCCGTCCCTTTCGTGTGGCATCGCAGGTAGTCTTGAAGTGCAGCCAGCGTATCCGCGGATATCTGATAGGGATGCAGCAACCTGAAATATACGATCCGAAGCTTCATCTTGCGCTTTTCCACGGGGTATGATTTGATGTCATAATCCTTTCCCTCATAGTCCTCCTCGCCGCAGGTCCACAGCTCCTCAAAGCCGTCGAGGTCATCCAGCGCTACGAGCGCAAGCAGCTTCTCGTCCCAGCGCCCCGTCCAGGTCTCACTTCCAAACGAATCTGTGTCAAACAACGTGTAGTCATGAAATATGGTCACTGCCATCGCAAGCATGCTGTACAGCCCAAGCGGCGCATACGCCGCCCACTCTGCCTGCGAGCTTTGAAACACGATCTCCCCAAGCTGCCCGCAGCCCAGAAAAAGCTCCTTCCCGCAGCTTAGCTGACGGCGCGGAATGGACACCGAGCGCAGCTGCTCCGCATGCGCAAAAGCCCAGTCGCCGATTTCCAAAACCGTGTCGGGCACCGCGATATAGTGAAGCGTCTTACAGCTCAAAAACGCCTTTTTCCCGATTGCGGTGACGGGTTTTCCCTCAATCTCAGACGGAATGTACACCCTGTCTGCGATCCCGCGATACCGCCTGATCTCTATGCCATTTTTGCAGGGCACATACGCAAGCTGTCCCCCGCCGCCTGTTTCCATAACTTTTTCTTCCGCACTCATAGTGCTAACTCCCATCTGCCCGCCTCAGCGGGCATTCTAATCAGGACGGTGAAATCACTGATTTCACATTAACGCCTCGATCTCCTTCATGATATCATCCTGCCGTTCATGCAGCATCAGCTCCTCATTGTGCCTCTGGTAATCCGCGCTCCCATACAGCCCGATAAAGCGCGCACTGTAAGCGTTTACTGTAAGCTCTGTCACGAGCACGAGCACTTCATTGCCGTCCATGAACGCCACCTCGCTAAAGGCAAAGAGATTGTGGAGCCTTGCCTGTATCCTGCTGTTCTCGTCTTTCATCTCTGACACCTGCGCGTCAAACACTATTTTTATGGTTTTGAACGTTTGTTCTTCACTCTCTGGCTTTTCTAATCTAAGTGTTCTGGCCGCCTGATCAAGAAAACGGATGACTGCCCTGTGCCTTCTCTTGTCCTCGCCTGAAAGCGTCCCTGCAGTGGTCATGGACGCAATCCTGTTCTCCCTGTTTTTCGCCTGTTTTTCAAGCTGCTCCTGCACAAACGCCGCCGCGTCGCACTCCCCGCCCTTTTGCACCTCCTGTTCCCACAAGGCTCTGACAGCCTTCAGAAGTTTCATCAGGTCGGTGAGATAATCGGATTTCTCGAGATTTTCCCGCATCTCGCTCTCGAGCTTATCTAGCAGCATACCCAGCAGCGACAGGCGCTCGTCAAACTTCGCAATCCGCGCCCGCTCCACGACCTGGGCGGAATTTGTCCCCGCAAGAATCTCCTCGACCTTGTAGTCCTTCTTGTACTTGTTGTACAGCTCGTAGTAGGCGGTGAACTCCTTGACAATCTTCTCATTGTGCAGGTACTGCGCGACAAGCGTCTCGTCCACGGCAAGCCCCTCCTCCTCGCACAGCAGCATTGTCGCTGACAGATCCTCCCAGCCCCTTGCCGTCACGTAGGATTTGCCGCCGACATTCGTCTCCACGCGGTAGAAGTCGTTCTTCTTCATGTCCAGATAAGTGGTCACAGCATTGTGGATTCCCTGCTTTAAGGCATACTCCTTCCACGTCGCATAGTCCGCCTCAACCTCGACGAGCTTCATGCGGTCCATCGTCACCACGTCAAACTCCCGGACAGACTTGTTATACTCCGGCGGATTTCCGGCCGTGACGATCACCCACCCGTCAGGAACCCTGTGGCGTCCGAACACTTTATACTGGAGAAACTGCAGCATGGAGGGCGCAAGCGTCTCCGACACACAGTTGATCTCATCGAGAAAGAGGATCCCCTCCTCGATTCCGGACTGTTCCATCACCTCATAAATGGACGCGATGATCTCACTCATGGTGTACTCGGAAATATCAAATTCCAGCCCCTTATAATTCTTGTGCGTGATAAAGGGAAGCCCCAGCGCCGACTGTCTGGTGTGGTGTGTCATGGAGTAGCTCACCAGCGCAATGCCAAGCTCCTGCGCGATCTGCTCCATAATCGCCGTCTTGCCTATGCCGGGAGAACCCAGCAAAAAGATCGGTCTCTGGCGCACCACCGGAATACGGTACTCGCCGTATTCGTCTTTTTTCAGATATAATCTGACTGAATTTTTGATATGCTCCTTGGCCTGCTTGATATTCACGAAATCATACCTCCCTCATTTCCCAGATATCGCCTCCTGGAATCTCCAAGCCCCATTTTTCAGGCTTCTGAAATCACTGTTCTATGGATTCCCACACTATTTATACGAAACAATAAAATTACTTTCCGGCAATAGACTCCGACGGGCTATCCTCGAGATCCTGGGCGGGCAGCACAAGCCGAATCGCCCACGGCGGCGTTGCCGGCTTCTCGTAGTCGTCCTCCAAAAACACAAACGCAGTATCGTAATGATGCGTCGGCTTGTGCTCCGGAAACACGCCATAACCGTCCGTAAAGTAGATCAGTCCCTTAAGATTTTCAAATTCCCCGCTCTCAATCGCCCTGTCCACATACGCAAATACCGGCCTGAAATCCGTGGAGCCAAATCCTTCGAGCTGCCCCTCCCGCATAAACGCCTCAAACTCATCGTCGTTTGTGATCTTTGTGTCACGCCGCACCTCGGAATCGCACTGAATAATATGGATATTTACCTTTCGGAAAAAGTTCTCACTGCTCTTTAAGATATTGTATGTCTTGTTCAAAAATGCCTGGACAACCTCCCCGCGGCAGGAGCCGGAGGTGTCGATCGCCACCACGAACTCCTTGATCTTGTTGACATCCTTGTACTCGAGCGGCTCCACCAGCGGCAGATTGCCGTACAAAGACAGCCCATACGTATAATATACGTAGTCAAACTCGTCGTCATTGATCTGCATGTCCTCCCCCGACACACAAAACCTGCGCAGAAAATCACCGTAATCATAGTGTTCCTTTGTCGCCTCCTCGAGATTCTGCAGGATGCTTTTGTCATCTGATTTGTCCTCAGAAAACGACTTTAATTCCGCCTTGATGCGCTCGCTGATCTTCTTCCACTGCGCCGCAGTGACCTCTAGTGTCTCAGCCGGTCCCCAGCCCTCGTGCACATCTCTTCGAAACAGATTGCCAAGCTCAAGAAGCTCGCTGACACCGGGTCTGTCTTCCTTGAGCTTCCTGTAGATCCGCTCCGCGGTCAGCGTCCCTGCGCGCTCTTTCCACCGGTCAAGCACTGCGCTGCGCTCCACGTCCCCGGCTGTCTCAAGGCCAGCTATTTTCAGGCTCATAGCCGCACTCTCCACCGCCATGTCCACCGCAACGTCCCAGAGCTCCTGCTCCACTTTGTCATACTTGTACGAGTGACTAAAGATACAATGCAGCAAGACATGCAAGTGCAGTCTTGTCACATTTGCCGGATTTTTTTTATAAAGGCGCAGAACCACATCCGGGTCATAATAAATGACGGCCGCCTGCGGCGCGTTGACATCGCAGGAAACATGTCCTGTTCCCGGCCTTGCCTGAAACCTCATGCTGGAGAGTGCCACATCCAGAAAACGCAGACTGACCAGAAGCCGGTCCCTTGACAGGCACCATATTTTCTCTGCCAGCAGTTCTCTTTCGTGTTTTTGTTTTGCCGCTGCCTCCACAAATACACCTCCATATCGCCAAAATCAATCATGAAAAATTAAGAATCTCCCCATTGCAGGCCTCCTCCATAATCGCCTGCACATCGGCGCCGTCGAGGTCTAGCCCCTGCGCGCTGACAAAGTGCGTGCTCTGCACACCATAAAGCCGGCACAATGCATTGGCATACTCAAAGCCAAAATTGCATTCGTCAATATAACCGCCGCTTGTCGTGACATAGTACATATCCGCGGCAGCGCTAAGCCCCACAGGCGTACCGTCCTGGGCGTAGGTAAACGTAATCCCGTCCACACTTGCCGCCTCAAAAAAGATTTTCAGTGAGGAGGGAAAGGACATATCCCAGTAGGGCGCCGCGATCACGAGCATATCCGCCTGTGCGACCGCATTTGCATAGTCAAACATCGTGTCATGAAGCTGGCCTGCCGCCAACAGCTCCTCCCGCCGCAAAAGCCTCTCATAATTGAGCGGAAGCAAGTTCTCCGTGGAAAGACGGATTTCTTCTATATGAAAGGCCATATCCGTGCTGTTTGCCTCCCTGATGCGCTCAAGAAGATGCTCTGCAAGGGCGAGTGTCCTTGAATCCTTACCGCGCACACAGGCATTGATAAATAGTAATGTGGGCATCCTTATTTCTCCTTGTGTCTCAACAAAATTTCAGGTATCTCCATAGCCATCCGTTCATACGCCTGCTCAGACGGGTGCAGATGATCACCGCTGTCATAGCCCTGTGCAAATGCCGCGGGATTTGTGCTGTCGCGCAGCGCCCTGTCAAAGTCGATGCAGCCATCAATCTCCGATGTCTGCCGGATCCACTCATTGACCGCACACCGAAGTTCATCCCGAAATGACTCGTACGTGCGCCACCCATAGATCGGAAGCAGCGTCCCCATGTACACCGTAAGTCCGTATTCCCGCGCCTGCAAAATATACTGCCGCAGCCCCCTGATCAGCTCATCTGCCGTTGGCAGATCACTCCACGGGCGGAACGGGTTGACCTCCACGCCCACCGGGTGAATAATATCGTTGATGCCATGCTGGATAATTATGGTATCCGCGCCGCTAACCTTTGCCTCCCTTGGAAAGCGTATGGCACCCCTAAGTCCATAGGAATCGTAGGTGATATTGTCATACTGGCGCAAAATCCGCGTGCCGCTCGCAGCCCGCCTCACAATCGCAGTATGCGCAATATCCTCCTGAAATAACCGCAGCGTCAGATAGTCGGGCCAAGCCTGCGAGGTGATGCTGTCGCCGTAACAGATAACCGCTCTGTTTTTGCTGTCTGTCTCGATCTCCACATTACTCAGAAAATAGAACCAATTTGTATTTCTCGTCAGCTCGAGCGGGAGTGTGCTGCTCTGCGCATAATCTCCCACCGCGTAATACCCCCTAGAAAGCGGTCCCGTGATCAGCACCGCAGACCGCATCTGGGTAAATTCCCCCAGATAGAAACTGACACTAATGTCATTTCCGCGTCTGACAGGAAAACGGACTGCATCACTGACCTTCATTTCTCCAGGTGGGATAGTGACATGCCTGCTGCCGTTGTCAAACGTGACCTGTGTACTGCTTTCCCCGACTATCTCTCGCCTAGAATCCGCGCTGTCCGCCACATAGGCGCTGCTAATTGTCACAGGATTCGTCCCGCAGAAATTATCAAATGTTATCTTTAGTTGTTCTCCGTCAAACATCGGACGGATGGGGTAGCGCAGCGTGAGGTCCTTTGCATAATTCTCGGGCCTCCTGTCCGCAATTGATATTGCATTTCCCCATGTTGTCACATATTTCTTCATCATTTCTTCCATGCTCTTTTCCTATCTCTGTACAGGGATAACTGCCTCCCTGCACTGCTTTTCCCAGGCCGCCCACGTGTGGCTCTGCCCAATACAGTATAGCACGAAATAAAATTTACTTCAATTGCAAGTACAGGTATGTTTGTGTCATTTATAATTTACCTATATAGTACATAGTCTTGCAGTTCCCGGAAAAAACCGGCATGCGTCAGCGCCTGTGCTGCATAATCAGGATAGTTTTTGACAACAATCCGCTGCAGCGCAGGGAAGATTCTACCCTCCTTAAACACCTGCACAAATGTATCCAGGCATTCCTCAAGACATGCCTCCTCAAACACGCGAAGCATATTTCCCTGACGCTCCATAACCGCCACAGGCTTTCCGCCATAACAGGCTGCCACGGTGCCAGGAACATTCATAAAGCTCTTCCCCTCTGTATGCGGAAGCAGCTTTCCCCAGCACTGTGCCGGGTCAGCAGCATTGACCCACACCATTTTTTTCATCACCTGCTGTTGTGCACTGCCAAGCAGCCGCACAACCGACTCATAATCCTTTCCCCGGATAAACTGTGCACCGGACAATCCCTCCACAAAATATCCGCGGCACGCCTGTCCTGTATACTCCCATATCCGCAACACTGACAGCGCAGTCTGCCAGGATAGCCCGCACAGGGCCGCGGTCTCCCGGCACAGAATCAGGCAACGGTCAAAACATCTCTCCAGACGGGCCTCAACGGCCTGCTCCCTAAGGGGTCTGACAAGATCCCACCGCCCGGCCTGCAGTGCCTTTACCCGCATACTGACAAGCTGCTTGGCTGTTGCTTTTTTACTTTTTTCCAGCGTCATCCACTGGCGTACTGGCACAAAGCTGTCCGCACACACAAGCCCCTTCTCCATTAAGGACATCAGCGTGCCGTGAGGGGACTCACCCCCAAACAGATTGTTTAAAGACTGCATAAAACTGGCGCCGCGCCTTTGGAGCGTCTGATACAGCAGCAATTCCTTTTCGTCTAGCAGGGCTATTGTCCCATTCTCCTGTCCGGCTGGTTCAGCGTCCCAGTCAATCTCCTCCTGAAAGTCAAAGCGCAGTCCTCCTTTGCCCTCCATATGCCAGAAGAGCTCTCCTCCGGCAAGGTATGCGTCTAGCTTCTCACTGCGGTAATGGTTCACCCACCGCGGCAACACAATCCCTTCCCAGTAAGAAACTGGCAGGGTTGTCCCAGCGTACCGCCCAAGGAGACTCCTTAGACATTCGTCCGATGGCGCACCCGACTCCATCCGGGAGAGCATCAGCGCCGCGTATGCCTCCGGCGGGCAGGTCTGGATCTCCTCCCGCCGGTTTTTCAGTGTCCATACCCTGGCGCGCCGGTACAATTCCGCATGATAGTACCTGTCGTCCTGCCTGACAGCCTCCCCGCGCTGGCACAGCTCCTCCAGGATATCCCCTGCCATTGCCGGCTGCCACCCATAGCGCGCCGAGACCTGATCCGCATTGGCAGCGCCGCGGTAACGCAGCATACGCCGCACAATCCGCAGCCTTTCATCACAAAGCGCCTGTCTCTCACCGTCAGTTTCACCGGCCTCGTCCGTTCCAGGCGCCGCTGTATAAAGCGCCTGTCTCTCACCGCCAGTTTTGCCGGCCTCGTCCGTTCCAAGCGCCGCTGTATACTGCTCTTCCTCCTCCGCGGCAATCCACAACCCCTGCTCCAGATACAAAACTCTGCCGGCCTGCAGAAGCTGCTCAAGCCATGCCACCGGAATGTCCAGCTCACCCGCCGCCAGATCGCCCTCCGTCATCAGAAGCGCATGCAGCTGCTGTTCGTCCTTTGGGAGCTTTTCTCGCAAGAGGACCGTCTCCTGCACCTGCATAAGCTCCTGGCTGCCTGGCTGCAGGAGCCTGCCCTCCACGTCCAGTGCTTTCAACGCATCCTCCACCGCTGTATGGATTCCGCGCGGCGTGGGTGTGTAATCGTACATGACAGCGGACTCCTGTGCCCACTGTAATGGGAGCGACATCGGGGAGGGCAGCTCTGTGTACACCTCACGCACCTGAACGACACCCGCGTAGATATCGCACAGGAGTTCCCGCACTCCCTCCGCGTCCCATAGCTCCTGCATACATTCGCGCCTGGTCTCCCGGATTAGCGGATGATCGTTCTCCCGCACCACCTGCTCAAGCAGCTCGGCGCTTTTCAGGCGCTGGCGCCAGAGGGGTTGGCGGCTGTTTCTGCGCACGCCCATCATCAGCGCGCGGCCACAGTTATAGCGGAATGCAATATTAAAAACCGGTGTCGCTGGCAGCAGGGTCTCTAACGTTCTGACACATGTGTCAGGATGGAGCCACCGCAGTATCCCCTCCGGAAGCGGCTTAGTTCCATATGTGTACAACAAAAAACCGTCCTCCTCGTCCACACTGCCAATCTCAATCCCCAGCTGCTCCCTTGCCGCCTGTGCCACAAGCAGAGACAAAGGCGCATTGATGCGTTTTCCAAACAGGGAATGGAACATCAGCTGGCTGTTTCCGGACGAATCCCTGAAATGCTCCACGATAATATTCCTGTCATCCGGTAGGCTCCCGACTGCTTTCATCTGGCGTTCTAGATATCCGGCTGCAAGCGATACGGCTGTCTCGTCCAGCCCCAGCGCCTTTAGTGCTTCCTGCAGGCGTCCGCCCTCATATGCCTGCTGGAAATCTGCAAACATACGTCCAAACGCCTCCCCGGTCCGCTTGTCCCGCCCCTTGATCTCCCCATGCCAGAAGGGTAGCCTGGCACCTTCTGTCGGAACCTGTATGACTGTCACCGTATCCCTGCTGATATTCGTAATCTTCCACGCAAATGCACCCAGAATAAAACGGTCTCCCCGCTGAGATTCGTAGACAAATTCTTCGTCAACCTCCCCAAGCTTCACACCATCCTGCGTCCTTACAGTATAGAGTCCCTTGTCTGGAATAGTACCGCCTGCCGAGACAGCTAACAGCCTGCTGTAGCCATCTCCCTCCACGCGCTCATGAATCCTGTCGTACAGAATTCTCGGACGCACAGGAATGTCCCGGCTGTGCTCATAATCGCCAGCCAACATACCAAGCACAGACTGGACCTCCTCCTTTGTGATATCACGAAAATTCCATGCGCGCGGCAGGACTTCCATCACCTCGTCCAGCGAATAACTCCGGAATGCCGCCATAGACACGAGATGCTGCGCAAGCACATCCAGGCACTGCCGGGGCGGATGTACCTGCTCCACACCGCCCTTCCTGGCAAGCTGTGCTGTCATGCCGCAAGTCACACATTCCGCCGCCATCCTTGGAAAGAGATACATCACACTCGTTCGCCCCGGATTGTGTCCGGCGCGCCCCAGTCTCTGCAGCAGACTTGAGACTGTGCGCGGACATCCAACCTGCAGCACCTGGTCAATCTCGCCCACATCGATTCCAAGTTCCATAGAGGAGGTCGCACACAACAGCCGGAGCTTCCCATCCCGCAGGGCCTCCTCCGTCTCCATGCGCTGTTCCTTAGAAAGACTTCCGTGGTGTACCCGCGCAAATTCCCCACCATCTACGATATTGACATAGTACGCAAGCTTTTCCGCATATCGCCTGCCCTCCACAAACGCTATCACACTGCGGCTTCCCTGGCAATACTGATACACAAGAGCACCAAGCTTCTCCCACACAGGATCCTTGCGGCTTCCCCTGGCAGCGTCCGCATAAGGCCCAAGCACCTCCAGGCGGACCTCCTTTTGCATGGGCGGCGCAGCGATCAGAACCTCCTCCGGCGCCAGGTACTGCGCTGCTGCTTCCAGTGGTTCGATCGTCGCAGACAGACCAATACGCTGTAGCGGCTTCCCGCACAGGTAATCCAAACGCGCAATAGAAAGCATCAGGTGCGCTCCCCGCTTAGTGTCAATCAGGGCGTGAAGCTCGTCCACAATCACAGCCCTTGCCGTAGCCAGCACATTCTGCCCCGTTCTGCTCGTGAGCATCAAATACAGCGACTCCGGTGTGATGATCAGGATGTGGGGCGGCTTTCTTACCATCCTCTGACGCTCCTTTTGCGGCGTGTCACCTGTGCGTATCCCAACGGTAATCTCTACACTGCCCCCGATTCCGTCCAGAGGGCGCCGCAGATTCTCGCGAATATCTGACGCCAGAGATTTTAACGGCGAGACATAGATCAGCTGCACCCCGTTCTTCAGGGCTCCCTCCTTTGCCTGGCGTTTCATCTGGTCAAGAAAAACAAGGAACGCAGAAAGTGTCTTTCCCGTTCCTGTAGGTGCCGAGACCAGCACGTGCCTGCCTGCCGCTATGCCCTGCCAGGCCTCCTGCTGCACCGGGGTGGGTTCCCCAAGTGCGCTGCGAAACCAGCTCCTTGTCCCCTCGTCAAAGAGCTCCAATACATTCCCCATATTGTGTTATTCCCCTTCGTCCTGCACTTTTTTGATCTTTGGAATGCCTTTTTCCCCGGCCAGTGCTGCCTTGGCCAGCTGGTCTGCCTCCTCATTGTACTTGTCTCCCGTATGGGCCGCTATTTTCTGAAAAGTAATCTGGAGCCGCCGTCCGCTCTCCTGCATGAACGCCGCATATTTCTGCGTCAGGCTTTTGTTGGCCCGCCAACCTCCTGTCGCCCACTTCTCAATGCCCATATAGTCATAGCATAGCTTTACGGCCGGATAGCCATTGACCTCGCACCACTTCACCGCAAACATAGCGCCCAGCATTTCTCCTGTGACATTGCGCAGCTCCAGGGACTCGGGATTGTCACCGTTTCCAGATTCCCGCACAATTTCGCCATCTGGTTTTATAAGCACACAGCCAAAGGCATATTTGCCAAGCGCCTCGCTGAAGCTGCCATCCACATACGCCACCACCTGACCAGCAGCACTCTGTTCCAGAAAGGGCCCGACAGAGCCCGCAAGATACGCCTCCGCCTCCGCCCGTGACAAAAAGCTTTTGTACTCTGCCCCCGAATATCCCTCAACTGCTGCCCGGCACGCTTCCCACGTCTCAAACAGCCCGGTCTTCTTTCCCTTTCTCACAGCGTATAGTTTCTGTTTTGCCGTTGTCTTTGCCATCGTTACTTCTTCCCCATTTTTGCACAGGTTTTTCGGACATCTGACAGCATACCATCCGCGTCCTCCTCCTCCAACAGTTTCAGCAGCTGGTCAATCCACTCCGCACACAGATAGTGTACCGAGTACTTGCTGTCAAATTCCGAAAAGTTCTGTATGTTGTCCCTGCTTACGATCTCCTGGAATTTCCGGTATGCGTCTAAGAGATATCTTTTCTTTCTCCTGCTGGTGATATATGCGGGTTCTGGGCTCCATTTCGGCATGTAGCGCTCCTTTAATGCCAAATATAACTGCTTGTCAAGCGTAATGCTCTCACTGCTATACAGGTCTTCAATATAGACCCTTCCCTCTACCCTCTGGTCTGCCGATGGCGGGTAGTTTGCAAGCCATTTCTCCTGCTCCTGTGGGCTTTCCACCCCGTCTGCCGAAAGCTGGCTTTTTTTCAGGCAGCACTGCTTGTACTTCTTCCCGCTTCCACAGGGGCAGGGATCATTCCTGCCTACTTTGACTACCCTGCGCGGCTCCAGTGCTCTAAATTCATCCATCAGTCCGAAAAACTTCCTGTCCAGCAAATCGTCCATCTTGTTCCTGTTCTCTTTTTCATCGTTTTCCTCAGTATTCCCATCATCATGATCTTCACCTGTGCTGTCACCGTTCTCAAACATCGCCCATCCGCTAAGAATCCTAATCGTGTCTATTGGCGACTTGCAGAAGACGCCATCTCTCTTTCCATATGAAAACATCAGGTCTAGACTATCGTCATACCCGCCGATGACATACCTGTCAACCCGGCCATCCTGGTACAGGCGCCTAAGCTCCGGAATCAATTCTGTAAGGTGGCAGCGGCAGATCAGTTCTGCAATCTCAGAATAAATAAAATCCCCAATGCTCTTTTTCCCGTATACGATTTCTTTCAAAAAGTCCTGCAGCTCCTCCTTTCCCAGTGTCTGATCCTGATAGAGTTGTCCCATCATATCAAGCATCTGCGCTCTCGCAAAGTCGCTGACTTTCTTGTTTAAGATTACCTTTTTGACCAGCTCGAGGTCCCCATTGTATGTATTGTAAAGAATGCTGCCCAGATCTTCTGTGAGCGTATCCCCAATCAGATCGTCAAGCGTATCCTCAGGCAGCATTGCAAGCTTCATCAGCTCCGGAAAAAAATCCCTGTCCTGAAACTGTGCAAGCAGATAGATTCCGTACAGGTGCAGCGTATAGCTTTCATCTAGCATGTCTTTCTCTTTGATTGCCTTTAAGACCGCGTCTCGCAGATAAGGAACTGCCTCATCCCTGTTGGCGCTGATCAGTGCCAATTCCTCCTTGGGAAATCTTTTGTTAAAATGCGTAATGTTCTCAATTGCTCTTTGTAATTCTTCCATGAATTCTCTCCCTTATGTGCTTTGTATTCGCCTTGTAAAACAGATATTTCATATTTATTTTACCGCATTTTCCTTGTGCAATAGGGATTTCATATGTATTGCACTGCATTTTCCTTGTGCAATAAGGATTTCATATGTATTGCACTGCATTTTACCCTGTAAAACAGATATTTCATATCCACTGTACTGCATTTCTGATTATAACAAAATTTCATGCCAAATGATAGGCTAGAAATAAAAATTTCATAATCTTGCATTTTCAGACGCGACCTTCATTATATTTCAACATGCTTCATGTAGTATCCAAAACATCCCCTGTACAGCTTACTGTCCGCATCCTGCTGCATACGTGCCTCCCCGTTCTCAAAGCCCTCAAATCCAAACATCTGTGCGATTCGTTGCTCTCGTTCGTAGTACACACCCGGAACGCCAAGGTAGTACTCGATACCATCCTGCGCATAACGGAATAACAGCAGCTGCCTGTAGTTATAGTACGCATGCAGCACAAAGGAGTTTGTTGCCAGAGCATGATATTTTGCTGACAGAACCACTACATCCCGCGGTCGTATCAGGATGCTCTGCGCCGCCGGACAGATGTGAATTTCCGGATAAAGTTTGCACAGCTGCTGCCATTTATCCTCATGAATTTCCTCACGAAGTTCTTCGCAATCAGCCTGTACCACACAGTCCGTGCTCTTTACTACTGGCTTATTTCCACACGCCTGTTTTATTGTTGTACTATCTGTTATAGGACGTTCATCTCGGAGCACACAGACGCCCTTTCGCGTCCCATAAAGTGGTATCTCAATCCGCATGCACCGCGCAAAGTCCACCTTGTCATTCCACCGCATCTTCTCCATGCCATACCCTGACTGAATGGCAATCTCCCCCAATAAAATGATCTCATCATCCGTGTTGACAGCGTACACCTTACAGCGGTCGCCACACTGATGCGGCACGCCCCTAAGCCCCACGCTGACACCGTCGTTTTCCACCCGCAGAAACCCGATATTGCGCTCCTTTTTCCCACTGTTCATATAATCAATATAAAAAAACTGCATACACTGTCTCCTCCCATTCGCCCGGTTATACTAATGTATGTCCACAGAGACCAGTGTATGCATTTCTATTCAATCCTGCCTTTTTATTCCGTTCTTTTTATTCCATCCTGCCTTATTGCTCCATCTCGTAAGGAAGCCAGTCTGCCAGATAGCCCTTCCTGCACAGTTGCTCCTCGATCTCATCTAGCACCGCCTCGCTGTCCGCAGTGATGGTATGAAAATGATAGCCCGATGTCACATTTAGAAGCGGCGCCGATTTGCCAGAGCGCATATTATCCACAAACAAACGCACATCCCTGCGGCTTCTGATGTTGAGTGCGGCTGTCATCTTCCCGTATGTCCTGTGATTGACCATCACATCCAGCACTGCCCCGCCAAGATCCACGATTGTTGTCAGCTCATCCTCCACCTGCCCATCTGTATGGCAGACCTTAATCCTGCGCGTATGCCTGGCCTTTTCTGTGCACTCTAGGCAATATCCCTTTGTGGTGGACACGATGGGATACCCTTGCGTTCGCAGCAGCGCCATGTCCTGCACGACAACCTGACGGCTCACACCAGTCCTTGTTCCAAGTGCCCTGCCAGAAATCGGGGACGCTGACTGTTGAAGGATATCTAACAGCATTTTTCTTCGTTTTGCTCCGGTCAGTTCCATGTAATTATACCTCCGTTTCTGCACCTGCTGATAGTTAGTCCTCCCTTATGACAGTAAGGTGCTTTAAACTGATATCCAGAATTGGTGCGGAGTGTGTGAGTGCACCGCTCGACACGTAGTCCACCCCCAGACCTGCAATGGTCTGTATATTCTCCCGGGTGATGTTTCCGGAGCATTCGGTCATAGCCCTGCCGTCAATGATACGGACAGCCTCGGCCATCTCCTCGGGCGTCATATTGTCAAGCATGATAATATCTGCCCCTGCCTCCACGGCCTCCCTCACCATGTCAAGGTTCTCTGTCTCCACCTCGATCTTTCGCACAAACGGGGCGTATGCCCTCGCTGCCTCCACGGCTTTCTTCACGCCCCCCGCCGCATCTATATGATTGTCCTTTAGAAGCACGCCGTCCGAGAGATTGTACCTATGGTTGCTGCCTCCACCCACGCGCACTGCGTACTTCTCAAAGATGCGCATTCCGGGTGTCGTCTTTCTGGTATCAAGCAGTTTGGTTGATGTGCCCTCTAAAAGCGCTACTACCCTGTGCGTATATGTCGCGATGCCGCTCATTCTCTGCAAGTAATTTAACGCAGTGCGCTCACCGGAGAGCAACACACGGACATCGCCTGTGACTGTGCCGAGCACCTCGCCCTTTTTCACCGCGTCACCGTCTCTTGCGGTGCACTCGACGACTGTCGCGGGATCCAGCATCGTAAATACCCGCTCAAAGACCGCAAGCCCAGCGATAATGCCATCCTCCTTGCAAATTAGCTGCACCGTGCCCTTTTGATAAAATGGCATGACGGCATTGGTGGAGACATCCTCGTTATGGATGTCCTCCTCAAGTGCGATTCTAATATATTTGTCAGCGACCAGCTGCATTGTAACTGGATTCATACAGATTCTCCCTTCTTTATCCAAAACTTTTAAGACCTTCCAGATTTTCTAACTTTATCACAAAGCCTGTGTGCCTGCAATTCTTGCCGCGGCACGTTTTGCAAACACAAGACTCTCGAGCAGGCTGTTGCTCGCAAGCCTGTTTTTCCCATGTACACCGTTGCAGCTCGTCTCACCAACCGCGTACAGATGTTCCATTGTCGTGCGGGAATCGCTGTCCACGTGCACACCGCCCATAAAATAGTGTTGCGCCGGCACAATCGGAACTGGCTCGTGCAGCAGATCATAGCCCTCCTCGAGACAGTGCTGGTATATATTTGGAAAATGCTCCCTGACAATATTTTCGGGGACATTCTCAAAGGAAATGTACTCGTAGTTTGCCCCCTCCTTCTCCATTTCCTCCACAATGGCCGCTGTCACCACATCGCGCGGAAGAAGCTCGTCCACAA
>CAJUQZ010000001.1:38268-80527 GCA_910588755.1 uncultured Lachnospiraceae bacterium
GCGCTCCCCTTTGTGGTTCAAGAGTATTGCCCCCTCACCCCTTGCAGACTCTGAAATCAGAAAGCTTCTGCCGGGCCTCTCGCTGTAGAGGCAGGTCGGGTGAATCTGCACATAATCCATATGCTCTAGTGCCACACCATGCGCTTTTGCAATGCGGCAAGCATCGCCGGTCAGCAGAGGAAAATTGGTGCTATGGGGATAAAGCCCCCCGATTCCCCCTGTTGCCATCACCGTGTCCGGTGCATAGATATATAAAGTGTCACCGTTTTTTTCCTGCGCCTTTATACCGACACAGCTGCCATTCTCCTCGATGATATCTGTCATGGTCGTATACTCCATCATTGTGACATTCCCAAGTCTCTGCACATGCGACAAAAGTGTCGTTGTGATCTCCTCCCCCGTGATATCCTTGTGAAAGCAGATACGTGGCTTAGAATGTGCGCCCTCCCTCGTGTAAGCAAGACTTCCGTCCTCATTGCGCTCAAAACGCACGCCCAGCGCCAGCAGATGGTCAATGATCCCCCGGCTGGCGCGAATCATGAGCTCCACACTCTCCACGCGGTTTTCATAGTGCCCGGCCCGCATCGTGTCCTCAAAATATGCATCGTAATCGCCCTCATCCCGCAGCACGCAGATACCGCCCTGCGCCAGCATGGAATCACAGCTTGCAATATCGCCCTTTGACAGCATGAGAATCCTCTTATCCTGCGGCAGCGACAGCGCCGTGTAGAGCCCCGCCACACCACAGCCTGCAATCACGATATCATAATACAGTTTCTTTGTCATTTTTTTCCATATCCTTTCCCTGTTACGGTAACTAAAGCATTTTTCAAACACGCCCAATCATACGGGTAAGCGCCTTCTCCGCCGCCAAATTCGTCCTGTCGTCACCCAACATCATCTCATTGCTGCCATTTGCTAACACGTCTATGATCTTGTCCAGCGTGATTCTTTTCATGCCGTCACAGACGGGCTCTGTCTCAGGAAAGAGAAACAGTGCGTCCTCCCTGGCCTGCTGCAGCGCATAGCTGACACCGGACTCTGTACCGATGATAAACGTTGACGCCGGACTGTTTTTTGCATAATCAATGATGCCGCTAGTAGAGCCAATATAATCTGCAAGCGCTAGTATCTCACCTGGGCATTCCGGGTGGACAAGCACCTTCGCCTCGGGATGTTGCTCCTTGAGCTTCCTTAATTCCTGCTCCTTCATGTGCTCGTGTACCGGACAGAAGCCTTCATTGTAGATAAAATGCTTCTCCGGAACCTGTCTGGCAACAAAATGCGCCAGATTCCTGTCTGGAATAAACAGAATATTTTTGTTTGGTAAATTTTTCACAATCTGGACTGCATTCGCAGATGTCACGCAGACATCCGACCAAGCCTTTATCTCGGCTGTCGAGTTGATATAACACACAACCGCCAGGTCCTCATACTGGGCCCTTGCCCGCTCCACTGTTTCCCTTGTGACCATATGCGCCATCGGGCAGTCTGCCCTGGTGTCTGGCATCAACACGGTCTTTTGGGGATTTAACAGTTTTGCGCTCTCCCCCATAAAAGATACCCCGCAGAACACAATCGTCCTGTGCGGAAGCTCGACAGCCTTTTTGCTCAAATAATACGAATCCCCTATATAGTCCGCAAGCTCCTGGACCTCCGGTCGGACATAGTAATGCGCGAGTATCACCGCGTCCTTCTCCTCCTTTAGCCTGCGGATTTCTTCCTGCTTTGTCATGTTGAGACCTCCTCTTTCTGTTTTATGCAGTATACCACATCTCTTTACAGATGACAAGACAGCTGATATGACTAATATGCAACTGACAGCCCGCCGGACTGACAATTTATTGGGTTAATGTTTAAAGGACTGACGTTTTACGGGATTAATATTTTGGATGGCTGTTGTTTTATTGCCTTGATGTTTTACCAGCTTAATGTTTCACGACCTGATGATTTATTGGCAAAAGCTGGTTGACTTCAACGCATTAGATTGGTAAAATAGTAGCAGTGATACAGAAGAAAGGAAAGGTGTAAGCTATGCAGTATAAGACAAGTGGAACATGCTCCCAACTCATTGATTTCGAGGTTGAGGACGGTATCATTCAATCAGTCGCATTTACAGGCGGCTGCAACGGCAACCTCAAGGGCATCTCCGCACTGGTTGTCGGCATGAAGGTCGATGAGGCCATCTCAAAACTCAAGGGTATCAAGTGCGGCCTCAAAAGCACATCCTGCCCAGACCAGCTAGCGCGTGCGTTAGAACAGTACAAGACAGGTATGGTATAGTTTCATTACGTTATTTTTATAATATAATAAATAAAAACCGGAGGCTTTAAGAATATGAAACGCATCGTCTTTACAGGTGGCGGTTCTGCAGGTCATGTGACGCCAAACATTGCCCTCTTTCCCAAGCTAAGGAGTATGGGTTATGATATCCACTACATTGGCTCCTATGAGGGAATCGAAAAAAAACTGATAGAGGATTACCGCATTCCTTATTACGGTATTTCGACTGGGAAGCTTAGAAGATATTTTGATATCAAAAATTTCAGCGATCCCTTCCGCGTACTTAAGGGATTTGTGGAGGCCAGAAAAATACTAAAGACCCTCAAACCGGATATTGTATTCAGCAAGGGGGGCTTTGTGAGTGTGCCTGTTGTCCGTGCCGCTGCGATGCTGAAAATCCCATGTATTATACATGAATCAGACATGACACCCGGCCTTGCAAACAGCCTGTGCATACCCGTCGCGAAAAAAATATGCTGTAATTTTCCGGAAACCCTGCAAAACTTGCCAGCCGAGAAGGCGATTCTGACGGGCTCCCCTATCAGGAATGAGCTCACAAAGGGCAGCAAGGAAAAAGGACTCTCGATGTGCGGCTTCAACGCAGCAAAGCCTGTGATTATGGTTATAGGCGGCAGTCTGGGCGCAGCCGAAGTCAACAAACTCGTCCGCGAGGCGCTTCCAAAACTGCTCGAGGACTTTCAGATTGTGCACATCTGTGGCAAGGATAAAATAGACAATCTGCTGCTCAACACGGCAGGCTACAAGCAGTTTGAATTTGTAAAGGACGACCTCAAAGATCTGTTTGCAATGGCGGATATCGTGATCTCACGCGCCGGTGCAAACGCCATCTGTGAATTGTTGACTCTCAGAAAACCAAACCTTCTGATCCCACTTCCCGCCCATGCAAGCCGCGGCGATCAAATCTTAAATGCCAAAAGCTTTGAGGCCCAGGGCTTTTCGATGGTCGCCGACGAGGACTATCTGACAGGTGTGACGCTGACAGAACGGGTTCACGAACTGTACTTTACGAGGCAGTCTTATATTGATGCGATGCAAAACAGTAAGGTTAAAGACTCCACTGATACCATTATCGCCCTGATCGAGGATACCATCAGACAAAAAAGTGAGAAATGAAATTACCGGACCGAGCATGCGTGAAGACGTGATAAATCCGCAAGCTGTTTATATTCATAGTCATATGTCCGCATAAAGATATCCCTCGCCATCTGGTCTGTATGTACCATATAGACATCGTGAAAAACATAGGACTGGCACTGGTCATCAAAGGGCGGCGGACGGTAGTTGTACCGAAGTCTGCCGGACTCGCCTTTTTTCAGGATAAACGCGGTTTCATTGAGAACGTTTGGCCTTCCCGCAAGTCTTGCGCCCGGGCGGTACAAATCCTCGTTCCCTCCCCGGCGCCCTGGCAGGCCCTGGCCGCTGTCATACCACCAAATCTGCCAGGCGTCGCCCGTCTTTGCACCAATCCTGATATATGGTATCGCTGGAACATCTGTAACAGCGTAAAAAGAGCCCCTGTCCCGCTGTATGCCCGTCTTCCTGAAAATAATCACATTTCTTTAAAAAGATTCCATCGCCCGAGAGCGGAATGTCCTCCTCAATCATAACAGGCTGATAATACCCCTGTCGCATGACAGCAGCCTTCTGTGTCCTGTTTTTCTTTGTCCATCGCATGGTGATCAGCAATACCACAAGCACACTTCCCATTACCCTGTAATCTCGTCCCTTACTGCGTCTAACTGCTCTGCTGTCATATGGCAGGCGGGCATGACAAGCGACTGGCCGTCGTCATTGTAGCGCGGGATTAAGTGCACATGAAAATGAAACACCGTCTGTCCTGCAATCTCGTTGTTGTTTTGAATCACGTTAAAGCCGTCACAGTTAAGCTTTTCTGTCATCATGACTGCCATCTTTCTGGCGAGCGGGAGCACCTTTGCGGCTGTGCTGTCGTCGATTTCGTACAGGTTTTTATAGTGCTCCTTTGGCAGAATCAGCGCATGTCCCTTCGTGGCAGGATTCAGGTCGAGGATCACTCGAAAATCATCGTCCTCATACAGTGTCCTCGATGGGATTTCCCCGTTTGCTATCTTACAAAAAATACAATTCTCATCTCTCATAGTCCTATCTCCTCCATTTTATCATAATCAAATCCCGGAATCCCGAATCTCCATTTCATCAAACCTCCAAAATTCCAGTTTTATGGATTCCTCCACCTTTTCGGAAAATACCAATCCAAAACCGTTATTCTCTGGCAAAAGATTCCGAGAGACCATCATTAGATGCCTGCAATTTACCCCTTTTTCACATAAACACTCGTTTGTTATAAAGTGTGCAGGTTATTGTGTATCAGTTCCTAACTGTTCTTAAACACATACAGAAGATCGAGTGTCCGCAGCACCTTGAAATCGCCCTTCATCTTCATATCACCGGACATAAACGCCTTCTGAAAGGTCATGCGTCCTGCCACAATCTCATCCATCACATCCGCGGAAACCTGCATCTCGACATCGACATTGTCCATGTCGCCATAATAACAGTCCATCTCTGTGTGGTTCACTTTGACAATCAGCGGCAGCCGCGTCTCTGGCATGATAAACTTATAGACCGCACGAAAGCCCGCCTGGGGATAGAAATGCGTCTTAAAATCCTGCAAATACGCCGTGCTGTCCGGCTCCTTCACGTTCATCAGATCCTTGAACATGCTGGCAAGCTCCTGGATATCCTCCTTCTGCTTCTGCACATACAGATCGTCACTTGCAAGCTCCGAAAGCTGCTCGGCCTCCTGTGGCGTCAAATTCAGGCTCTGTGTGAACGTGATCTTCTGCTTGACTGCCTGGTTGCTGTTGGGGAAGATTGGCACCTTCTGGTTGATGGAGCGATACATGTCCTCCGTGCGCTTCTCGATCACGCGGTCATAGCCCGCATTCTGCTCCAGCTCCGAAACCTCTGCAATATAACCGCAGATGCCGGTGATAGGACGCCCTCCAAGGATCTCCCACGCCTCGGTAAGTGTCTTTACCGCGTCGTGCTCGCCGTAAGTCGTCGCCATGACGACAGGACACATATAGATATTTGCTATTTTTTCCTTATCACCGTACAGCCAGCAGGCGTCGAGGAACTGCTGCATATACCCGCCAATACTGTACCACTCCACGGTCGTTGCAAGTATGATGCCGTCCGTATCCTTCAAGGTCTGCGGCAGCGTGACGATGTTGTTCTTAAACTCATAGAGATCATAGCGCTCCACAGTGACATTAAGCTCGCGCAGCACCTCCTGTATCTTATTTAACACATATAAGGTCGGATCGCCGATAAGCCCCCTGCCTCCATAATAAATGTTAATCTTCACCCTTTATATCCTCCTAGTTTTTATCAGATTCATGACCGCCATGATCAACAGCCCGCACACAAGACCACCCACATGCGCCGCGTTGTCAATGCGCTCTGCCCTTGTGCCAGAGTAGATCATATAGACCACCACAAATGCCAGTTTGCCCACAGATATGCTCTCATAGCCGTCCGGCATCGCCCTGCCCTGTGCATCGACAATGTCTGTGCGAGGGGGCATACCGCCCGCCTCATGGGTCCGCCTTTGCGCCCTGCGTCCCATGTCGCGCAGGGCAAGCAGGACAAACAGCGCACCGATCAGACCAAATATCGCGCCGCTGGCACCGACAGCATCGTAAAAATCGCCTGTGAGGACCGCATACATCATCGAAAATGCACCCGCGCCCAGGCCCGACAGCAGATACAGCATCGCAAACCGCACATGCCCAATCACCTGCTCTAGCATCTGTCCTAGCCCGATCAAATAAATCATATTTCCAACGATGTGTTCGATATCCGCGTGCAAAAACATAGATGTCAAAAAACGGTAGTACTGCCTGTCCACCAATACCTTCTCCGCGTTCATGCTACCCATATTATACACCACTTCACCCATTTGTGTACATAAAATATACCCGGCAATATTGACTGCCATCATCGCCAGCGTAACCTGGTAAGCACGCCAGCTGGTCTCTCTTAGCTCTTCCATCACACACCTCTCCCATGTATGAGAAGTATACTGCAATATGGAGGCTTTTGTCAATCAAACGATGGAAACTCTTTCAGAGCGCAGAATGTATCGTTATGGTTCACACAGGACTTAGCATTTCTGAACAGTTCCTTACTGCGAATTACGGCTTTGCAAGCCACATAACAATGTATCCAATATGTGACGCACATCTGGCGGAAAGTATTTTTCAAGCACGCAGGATTTTATCCATCGCTTTCCCTTTGGCAAGCTCGTCTATAAGCTTGTCAAGATAGCGGATCTCCTGCATTAAAGGCTCTGTGATTTCCTCCACACGCACGCCGCATATCACGCCTTTGATCTGTCTTCTGGCCGGGTTTGGCTGGGGTGCATTTCGGAAAAAATCGCCATAGCAGACCGCGCTCTGTATGGCATCTGTAATCTCCTCCGGACGGTAACCTGTGAGCCAGCAGATGATCTTATCCACCTCTGCCTGCGTCCGCCCCTTTTTCTCTGCCTTGGACACCAACAATGAATAAATTTTGCCAAAGCTCATTGCATACACCTTTTCGTTTTCCATATTAAATTCCTCACTTTTCGTTTTAACCGGGTGTGGAAGGCCTTTCATAGCCGCCTTCCTTCTATATCATAGTCCATTTTTTCATACTTTACAATGCACAATCACTGTTTGTTATAGCTGCCTTCACTGTGTGAGACTGTTCACTCCATACCAGTCACGGGTTAAAATCCATTTGGTGCACGCTTTTCTTCACCTCTTTTGGCGGCTGGGCTATAATTTCACGGTATCTCCACAAGCACGGTATCCCCCTGTGAAATCCCCTCCACAATCTCCACATAGATTCCGTCTGATATGCCGGTTGTCACCCTCCTTTTCACGATTTTTCCATCTAAATTGCGCAGTTTGACGCACATATGTTTGCCAGATGTATAAACAGCCCTTCTCGGAACGCAGAGCACCTCCTTTGTCTCATTGGTCAGAAAAGTCACTTCTCCCATTATACCCTCACTTAGGCGAGTCATATCGCCCTGTACGGTAATAATCGCCCTGCAGCCAGAGACTTTTGCATCCGTTCTTTTTGCATCCGTTCTTTTTGCATCTGCGTCCTTTACATCTGAAACCTGTGTAATTTTGCCCTCATATATTTTGTCAGGATACGCCGAAAAAGTAATGTTCACCGATTGATCCATGTCCAGCGCAGGAAACTCCTCCCTCTCGAGCCAGACCGCCATCTGCGCCTCTTCCTGGTCATAAAATGTGACAAGTGTGTCATTTTTTTTGACGCTGCTGCCCGCCGTGACCGCGATGTCTGTCAGGACACCCTTATAGTTTGCGCGCACACAGTCTGATGCAGTGCCAGACTGAAATGCCCGGATATTTTGCAGCGCGGTCTGATAACGCTCCTCCGCCTCCCCTAGTGCATTGTCTAGGGCTTCCATCTGAATGTCATACCACTCTGACGCCGTTTCAGAGTCATATATTTTTGTATCGCGGTCCAGCCTCGCTGCAAGCTTTTCCTTTTCTAGCTCCTGTACGATCTGATGGTAGGCACAGACAGCCTCGTTTATTTCATACAAAAGCGATTCATTTTTCTGGGTGAGCGCCTCGATTTTGTCCTCTAACTGTTTTACCATGTCTTGCGCTTTCTGCCTGGTCTGCTCATACACCGTGTAGTAATAGGCATCGTTGTAACGGTTGTCATAGTTTTCATAGACGGCGGCCTGCGCTTCCTGAAAATACGTCTGTGCCTGCGCAAGCTCCTGCTGGGCCTGTGAAAGCTCTAGCAGCGTCTCATTCACCTGGTTCTGTTTGTGGTCCACCGCCTCCTTTGCCTCGTCCGCCTCCTTCTGAAGCGCGTCGCATCTGCTGTTGTAAACCACAGCTGCATATTTCCCATCGGTTTTGTCACTGTCGAATTGCTGCGATGCCTGCAAGCGCAGCTCTTTTTGTCTGGCCTTTAGCAGCTCACGTGTCCTGCTGGTGTCAAGGACCTGCTGTTGCAACTTTGCACGGATTTGCTGGACGCTGTCTGAAGTGACACGAAACAGTGGAGTGCCCTTCTCAACCTGCTGTCCCTTGCCAACGAGCACCTCCTGAATTTGTAGTGTCATGGCCTCATCCCCTGTCATCGCAACGGTATCCAAATCAAAAGTTTGTTTGTGTACGTCAAAAGACAGCGGGGCCGTCCTGGTAATCCCCGCTGTCAGTGTAGCGTACTTTGCTGTCGCGTCCTGGTATGAGACACCCCCATTTTGTCCATTGTCCGCAGAAAATACCTTTGCAGTCATGGCAAACGCAATTCCGGCTGCACAGACAACAGCTACTGTCTGTATGATATAAAACCTTTTATTCCTTCTCTTTATTAATTTCATCATGGTTCCTCTTTTTTGTCCGCCTCTTTTAGAATGTCCGTTCTATCATATATATTCATATTACCCTTATTTTCAGAATCGATATCTGCATCTGGCACGAAGTGTACAAGCTCCTGCAAATCTGTGAGCAGATCACCTTTTGTACAGCCCACTGCTGTCACCAGTCCGCTTTTTACCGCATAAACTGTGCCGTCCCCTACAAACTGTTCAAACTGCTCAAGCCTGCGCGATGCCTGCACCAGGTCCGACTGCGCCCTGTTTACCGCTTCTTCATGCTCCCTCCTGATACCTGCATATGTGGCAGCCGCGACCACGCCCTTCGTCTGGTCGCTGGCAAGTGACTGTCCTGCTGTGAGCAACGTCTGTTCCATGAGCTGCTTATCCTGCAGTATTTCCTCCTGAAGAGTGTATACACGCGACGCCTTGTCCGCAATCTGCTGGTCCTCCACCGCCAGAGCGTGGAAAAATTTTTCATAAGCATCCTTTGCAACCTGGAAGTTTCCGGCGGCCTCCACCTGGTTGGTCACAAAATTTTCTTTGGCAGCCTCAAGCTGTTTTTTTGCCTGGTCGTACACCTTTGTGATTTCCGCTTGCCGTTTCTGGTGGCTTTCGTCTGTGAGCGCGGTCTGCATCTGATAGATCTCTGATAAAAGCTGCTCTGTCTCGAGGAATTTTGCCATCATGCTGCTATTGCATTTTGCAATCGTATTGTCATATTCCGCCTGTGCGAGCGTATTGTCCAGCAGGGCTTCATTGTGGGTAAGCCCTGCCTCGAGTACGCCAAGATGATAGCTTGTCTGCGCCTCCATCAACGCCTTTCCAGCCATATACTGGCATCGTATGAGCGCGTATCTTACATTCTCAATGCTCTCCTGTGTAAAGGTACAGACCGGGTCGTTCTCCCCAATGTGCTGCCCCGCCTTCACGTACACCTCTGCGGCTTTCAGATATACCCCTTCCTCGCCTGTTCCTGCCGGAACCGCAGACGCATAAAAATCCAGGTCATACATTGGCGTCATCTGAGCACTCCCCGTCGCACTGCACTGCACGGCATTGTCATACATTTCCCCCTCAAAGGTCACCGCCACTGTCAGGTCAGACGCGATCCCACCAGTATCACCATCCAGTGAAATAACTGCCATATTATAAATATTTGTTTGTGAATTTGCGCCGGACACAGGTTCAAGCTTCTCGACAACTCCGTTAAAGCTGCCATATCCTGGTATTTCCACGCTTGCACCTTCTCCTACAAAAAGCTTTTTGGCTCTTTTTTGCGGCACTGCTGCGGACACATAGCACTCGCCAGGGCTGTGGTACGCATAGATCTGCTCGCCGCCTGAAAGCAGCTGTCCCTGCGCCACATTAACCATGACAACTGTCCCTGCCTGCTGCGTGTATAGACACCCGTCCCCTACCAGCTCCTCAAACAGCGCCCTGTCTGCCTCCGCCTGATCCCTTGCAGACGATAGCCTGTCCAGCTCTGTTGCAAGTTCCATCAGACTGATATCATAAACATTTGCTGCCAGCGCGCCCCTTGCAGACGCCAGCTCGCACAGCGTCTTTGCATGAAGGCTTCCCTTCTGGCTGGCAAGCTGTGCGTCTATTAGCCCTTGCTGCGCCTGTTCAAGCTGATTTAACAGCTGTTGCAGCTTGAGCCCGGCACCGTTGATCTCTGCCTGATAAGCTCCTTTTGCCTGTTCATATGCCTGCTGCGCCGCTGTCAGCTCCTCCTTTAGCAATGCCACTGTTCTGATCATCCACGTGCGGTCGTCCTGTCCCGTATATGCATTTTTGCTATTCGACAGCGCATCGAGCTCCTCCTGTGTCACCTTCCAGTATGTCCTGCGGCTCACGAACAAGTTATAGGCCTCGTCGTAAGCCTTTTTCAGCTCCCCGACCTGGTAGTCTTCATAAAATGTATTATTTACTACAGATGTATAGTACTCACTGTACGCATTCTGCGCCTCCTCCAGACCGTGCTCCGCCCTGACAAGCTGTAATTCCAGCTGCGCCAGTGTGTCCTGATAGATTTGCGGTGCATACCCGGCCTCGAGCACTGTTGTATCATATGTATTTTTTGCTTTTATCTTATCCTCCCCGTCCGCAACCGCCTTGCGCCGATAGGCAAGGTCTGCCTCCTGTGCTGCCCTCTCTAGTTTTGTGCGCGCCTTCTCGATGCTGTCGTCTGTAAAACGTATACAGGGCTTTCCAGCCTCGATAATGTCACCTCCAGACAGATACACCTCCGCCACACACAGACGGATATCAGAAGGTGCGCTGATCTCAAAGAAAACAGGCTCCATACCAGTCTGTGTCACACCATCTGCTGTGACAATATTGTCCCTGTCATTTGGGGATGCTTTCACATTGTCTAAGTGCATCTTGCACAAATACCATGCACCACATGCTGTCAGGAAAACCATACTTGCAAGGATTCCCACTTTTTTTAGATAGCGCTTTGTGCTTCTTCTCATCTTGGCTCTCTCCTTTTTCATAATCCTTCTTTTTCATAATCCTTCTTTTTCATAATCCTTCTTTTTCATAATCCTTCTGTAGCATTATTTTTGCCAATGCTCAATTTTTTATGAATAGATTGTGTACTATGCCTGTTTATGGTATACTTTTCAAACAGACAATACATGTCGTTCATTCTTAACCGTTTCTTACATATAAAATGATCAAAATATAAATATATAAGGGAAGAAAACGATAAAAGGGAGGCGCAATAAAATGGAAAATTATGTATATATTTATTTTCAAACACTGCCTGGGGATTATTTTCTTGGCGATATTGAAGATGACCTGGAGGACCTGCTAGCGGACGCCGGAGAAATCACAGGTTCCGGTCAGGGCAACACGGGTGGAAACATTGACATTGAATATGACGGAAGCGCTGATTCCCTGCAGAAAATCATCCTGTATCTGATGTGCCGCGGCTTTGACGCTGAGACGATTTTAGATATAAACGGAAACAGAAAAACACTGTCAGAATTTGACAGACCTTTTCTTGCAAGAGTCCGCGCATGCTGGGAGACCTTTGCAAAGGGCGAGATAAAACTCAGACAGCTGATTGACGAAAAGGCTGGCAGCGAGGCGATCACGAAACAGCTCGACGCACTTCTTACACCAGCATTTGAACAAGTCTATGCCGAGGTCGGCTTCAATGGGACAAAGCATGAGCTGATCTTAAATCTTGAGGGTGACTGGTCACGCCTGTTTGCCCTGACCTATTTTCAAAAGCAGGCGCCTTCAGAGGTGCTTGCGTACTGGGATATCCTTGTAGGGCGCCAGTCGCGCGGGGACAGTCTGGAAAATTATGAAATCCGGATATCGGACAATATCGTACGCGCCTCGGATATCCAGGTCTGGACTGCGTGGGAGAACCATGAGGCAAAGGTATCATTGTATTGCAAAACACTTGTTCCACTCTTGTCACAGCGCGAAAGCGAGGCTTACTGGATTGCCTACGTGATGCTAGACTATGCAGTCGGCGAGCTGGCAGAGATGAATTATATCAGTGCGTTGGAAATCCTAAGCTGCCCGGGTACAGGGCCTGCCCTTACCCTCACACAGCTGCTGCCACATTTTATAGAACAGCTTTCCTTAGGCCGGGAAGAATTATTTGACGCAGAGCGCTACTGCGGGCTGTACTGCGGCTATCAGATGAGACCGGACGAGGAGGCAAACGACGGGCTGCGCAGGGACGTGTTCGCAGGCTCTGGCTGCTTTATTCCGCTGCTGAATGAATTCTGGAACGGCGAGCGCCGCATTATGGATACCCTTCAGGCGGACGGAATCGTGGCAGGATACTTCTGCTTTCCATTAGATGGTTTTACGGGCGACAACCGCGGCGCCCAGATTCTGGATTTTCGCGACAACGCGGCAGATCTGATTGAAAAGAATGCTGGTTCGGACAGCTTCTTATATATTGGTGGAGCTTCGGGTATTTATTATGGATACCTTGATTTTATTGCATGGGATTTGAGGGCGGTGCTTGATGCCGCGGTTCCTGTCTTTGAAAAATCAGGCATCGGCCAAGTGACGTTTCACATCTTCCGGCAGGACATGGACGGCATTCCCCTGCCTGAACCAACGGATTGGTAAAATGTGTTGTGCTCATTTGTGTTATTTTTTACATTTTGGGTGTGAATTTTTACATTTGAGTTGTATTCCCGCCTTTTTCTGTTATAATCCAGATACAGACGTCTGAATACAATACTGACAGGAGATACACTGCGTGAGAAATACCACATCTTTTTTGCCAGCGCTTCAAAATGCTTCTGGCTCTTTTGATTACCCGTTAACCAACGACTACATGTTCCGCTCCCTGTGCCAGAAAAGCAACAAGGCACTCAGAGGACTCATCAGCGCACTGCTGCATATTCCGCCGGAACAAATTCACTCCGTCGTTATCACCAATCCAATCGTTGTGGGCGAGGCCTGTCCAGACAAGGAATTCCGTCTCGACGTGCGCGTCGAATTAAACAAAAACACTGTCATCAACATAGAAATGCAGGTGGCAAATCTGCACGACTGGCCAGAGCGCTCCATCAGCTATCTCTGCCGCATATTTGACAACCTCTCCCACGGCGATAAATACATTGCTGTCAGACCTGCTGTACATATCAGCATACTTGACTTTACCCTGTTCCCCGACACCCCGTCCTTCTACTCTTGCAATAAACTGATGGATGAAAAAAATTATCATATTTATAGTGACAAATTTGCCCTGAATGTGTTAAATTTAAAACAAATAGAGCTGGCAACAGACGAGGACAGAAAATGGAAGCTTGACCACTGGGCCCGCCTGTTCAAAGCAACGACATGGGAGGAGATTAGAATGATCGCAACGGATAATGAATACCTGCAGGAAGCTTCAAATGTTCTATATGATCTCAACGCGGACTTTAATGTCAGGGAACGCTGCCGTAACCGTGAGGAATACTATAATGTAATCCGATCCTTTCAAAGTGATCTTGACATGGTAAAAGATGCGCTGGCGCTGACCAATCAGAAACTGGACCAGTCAAAAAGTGAGCTGGCTCAGACGAGCAGCGAACTGGCTCACTCTAAAAACGCGCTGGCTCAGACGAGCAGCGAGCTGGCTCAGACGAGCAGCGAGCTGGCTCACTCTAAAAACGCGCTGGCTCAGACTAGCAATGAACTGGCACAGTCTAAAAATGCGCTGGCACAGGTCAATAGTGAATTGAATCAATCTAAAAACGCGCTGGCCCAAAAAGACTTAGAGATTGAAAAGTTACAGGCGGAAATCGCACGCCTGAAATCCAGTCAGCACGCTGACACAGACTCCGTTTAGCCGGGCTTTCGCTTCTACACATACTGAGGCGCTCCGCGTAAAATGTCTTATAGTACACAGTCCCGAAACGCTTATTCAGGTTTTTTCACTGACTTGAAATCACCGGGCAATATCTGATACCAAACAAAAGCCTTTGACAACGGGATTTGAGCGCAGACACTGCGCAATCTCGTTGTCAAAGGCAAAATACAGGAATTATGGAATATTTTTTAACAGCGCGTCCAGACCTGCATTTCCCCCTCTCCCCTGTTTGCCCATGCATAATAAGGTATCCATGTGAGGGTTGCGCGCTCGTATCTGGCTCTTTCATGCGCAAAATACAGCTGATTTTTTGAAGCTGCCTGCTGCCGCCAGCCCTGTGCCTTCACCGCAACCACGGACTCTGTTGCAATCTGCATCCTGTGCGTCTCAAACACTGCATCTTCATCAATTTTTAACAAGTGCAAATCTTTTCCATTGTCCGCTTCCTCCAGGCAGTACACGAGCGGTCCCCGCTGCACGGCCACCTTTCCTATCGTCTCGCGCACCCTGGAATCTGCCTCAATGACCTGTATGTCCATCGGAAATTCAATCTGTAAGGTATCCGAATGCCATACTTTTGTGATATACAGATAACCGCCCTTTTCTTCCTGCTGGCAGCTGCTGCTCGCTGCGCTGTCGATGCCCGTAAGCTGGTACTGCCGGCACCAATCCGGTATACGCAGAGCCAACGTAAAGGTCTCCTGCACATCGCACGCAACTTGGATCGTGACGTTGCCATTCCACGGAAAACCAGACTGAATATCAATCCTTGCCGTGCCTGACTTTAGCTGCTTCTCCATGTGCGTGCCCATATACAGATGAACAAATATTGTGTCATCTGTCTCTGTGAACACATACGAACCGATCGAACTAATCAGCCGAGCAAGGTTCGGTGGACAGCATGCGCAACCAAACCACTTCTGCCGGACCGGCTTGACATGCTCCTTCCGGCTGTCGTTATGGCACGCTTCCGGAACGACCTCCAACGGATTCACATAGAAAAAGCTGGTTCCGTCCAATCCCATGCCGCCAAGCACAATGTTGTAGAGCTCGCGCTCCATAATATCCGCATACTTCGAATCCGGACAAAGCTTTAACATGCGCTGTGCAAAAAAGATCATTCCAATCGACGCGCAGGTCTCCGCATATGCCGTGTCATTAGGCAGATCATATGCAAAGGAAAACGCCTCGCCCAAATGTGTCGCACCGATTCCGCCAGTTATGTACAACTTCCTCTGCACGATGTCATCCCAGAGCCGCCCGCAGGTGTCCTTTAGCGCTTCATCTGCAATCAGCCCTGCAAAATCCGCCATGCCGGAATAGAGATAGACGGCCCTCACCGCATGTCCTACCGCCTCGGTCTGCTCACGCACAGGCAGGTGCGCCTGATGATAATGATAGCGCAGTTTTTGTCCGTCCTCCTCCTTGTCCGCATTCTCAGGATGCTCCGAATCGAAATAATAAGGCTTCTTTCCTCTTTCATTGATGAAATAAAGCCCAAGATCACGGTATTTTTCCTCCCCTGTCACCTCATAAAGCTTTGCAAGCGCCATCTCTGCAATCTCATGTCCCGGGTATCCGTGCAGCTTCCCTTCCTCTGGGCCGATATGCGCTGCGACACAGTCTGCATAGCGGCACGCTGCATTCAAGAGTTTCTTTTTGCCCGTTGCACGGTAATAGGCCACTGCCCCCTCAATCAGGTGCCCCAGGCAGTACAGCTCATGATGATCCCTCAGGTTTGTAAAGCGCCTGCTGATATCATTAATAATATAAAAGGTATCGAGATACCCGTCTGGCTGCTGGGCGCTGCATACGATGTCAATTGCCCCGTCAGCGACCGCCTCCAGCGCCGCGTCCGGGTACTGCTGCAGGATATATCCCACAGCCTCAATCCACTTGGCAAAATCGCTGTCCTGAAACACAAACCCATAAAACTTCTCGTCCTGTACCTTCTGCTGCTCTGGCCAGACGCAAAAGCCGTTTGTCGTAAAAACAGGTTGTACATACCCTTCCTCGTGCTCGAGCCGCTGGTTGATTGAACCAGCCGCCTTAAAATTGTGCATACAGTAGCTGGGTTGCGCGTCCGCCACCCTGTCATTTAACGCCTCCCACTGATATGGAATCACGGTATCGCGCACAAGTGCGATCTCCTTTTTCCAGAAACCATCTGTGACCTGAACCCTGTCTAGTCCAACTGTCGTTGAAATCACTTTCCCTTCCATCACTGATACCCTTTCTATATTTTAAATTTTTTATATTTCATCTCATATACCGCTAAACAATAGTAGCTCTTTTAGACTGTTTAAGCAATTGAATCGAGTAGTGGAAAAGATCTCCCGCTATTTCATAAAGACAAAAGTTTTCAACTCAAACAGACAGCGCCCCTCAAAATACGCGGCCGTCCATCCCTTGTAAGCGGTGGTAACTGCAAAGTACAGTCCATGACGCCCCGTGACTTTTTTCACGATGCAGCTGACAACACCGTCTCCATGCCCTACCGCGCACCGGCCGATCTCCTCCCCCTCCGGGCCGTCAATCCGTATGGAAACCTCACAGTCGCACCCGCACCCGCCGATCTGCGCGGAGAATTCCATCGTTTCACTGGAGAAGTCCTGGCCAAAGTCAAAATATTTATATCCGATGACGCAGCCTTCCTTGATATTTGTGACTACACGCTCAAAAACATTTTTTTCTGTGATAAAGCACCCTCCTGTGAGGACACAGGCCAGGTCGGCCGGGACAATCTGATAGGGTGACAGGGATTCCTGAAACCCTGTGGAAGTCATTTCCACGGGAGGGATAGAGCCGTCCGGCAGGATCTCGATGCGCTCCACGCACCCTCGCCTGGACATGATGGAACCGTTTGTCATCCGATGGTAGAAAATGTACCATTGGCCTTTTATGCAGGCGATAGAGCCATGATTGTTTCCTCCGGGGTAGTCCACCCCATTGTCTACAATATATCCCCTGTAGGTGAAGGGACCTGTGGGACTGTCCGCAGTGGCATAAGCCAGCCTGCTGCCCTGTTTCGGGGAGTAGATGAGATAATAAGTGTCCCCTACCCTGCGCATGGAGGCAGCTTCAAAGAAGAGCGTCTCCTTTTCCGTAAAGTTACCTTTTTGGGTGATTTCACAGGGAATGATATGCTCGATACAGGTTCCGTCCAACACCTCGTACATGTTCTCCGGATTAATTTGTGCCATGAAGGAACGCTCATATCCACAGTATATATACACTTTTTGGTCCTCGTCCACCAGCACCCCGGGATCGATGAACCATCCGTCACAGCAGATGGAATCCGAAATGGTGTACTGATATTTCGACAGCAGCCTAAAGGGGCCTTCCGGCCTGTCGCTGACTGCCACACAGCCCTTTGCCCCGACGATGTAAGCATAGAGATAGTACTTTCCGTCCTTTTCTACTACGTCCGGGGCAAACAGCTGATTTTCTTCCCCCGTCCAGTCGGTGTCTGCGGGATGGTCCCTGTCCGGCCTGGTATGAAAAATGTCTCCATGACAGACCCACTGGTCCAGATGATCCACTGGTGCGCTCCAGCACTTTAACACATAATCGCAAAACCGGTCCGAGCCGGCCTTGTCATGAGAACCGTATACATAGACACGATCCCCAAAAACCCTGGGTTCCCCATCAGGTATGTACTCCCACCCTGGAAGATATGGATTTGGCATATTTTTTCTCCTTTCAGCTCTTAAAAAGCGCGCAAAAAACCCACTATTATACTCTCATTGTAACATGCCCGATACCGCCTGCCAACAGTTTTTCAGGCAAGTTGTTCACAAGTTATTTTCAGGTTGTTTTTGCTTTTTCTGACAGTTCCTTGATCACCTTTCGGTCGGAATCGGATTTTATCCTGTATTCCGTCCGCGAATAAAAGCCATCGTTGACATCCCATATAACCGGAACGATACCCTTATCAATCAGCTTGCCAAGAACGATCGCAACACATTCCGACGAATCCTTATGAACAGCATCCTGGGCAAAGTTTGAAGCAGGATAACCCGCGGAGGTCTCGCCCATGAATACGGGAATATTCTTAGACAAAAACGCCTCGTCAAGAAGTGCGATCTGTGCATCAATATAGTCGAGCCATTTCTGTCCGCCAATGTTGTTTTCCCAGTACATCTTATTATCCACATAATGCACCGAAACCATAAGTCTGTTGCTGACCGTATCGGTGGGCATGACAAAGTCGGGATCAGTTGTATTGTCGATATTTGTCGAGTAACCCGAGACAATCAGTACCCGCCCTGCGTTATTCCCGCCTGTAGCCCTTACAGCGTCCACAAACGCCTGGTTTAAAGTGTTGGTCATCTTGAAGGCATCCGGCCTGAAAACCCCCGCAAGGTTTCCATCAGCGTCAAACTTTCTTCCGCCAAGATATTCGTTGTATCCCTCAAATATAAGCGTGTAGGGATAGTCCCTGAAGTATTCCGCTATTTGAGTCCATAACTTTGTGAAAATCTTTTCACAGTCCTTAAGTGAATTTCTCCTGATAATAAACTCATCAAAATGATGGATATTCACCACTGTGTACAAACCGTCATTCTGGCAATAGTCAACAATCTCTTTTACCCTTGCGATATAATCAGAATCTATCGTGTAAGTCCCGTCGTTTTTCATCATATTTCCCCAGAATACAGGGATGCGGACCGTGTTGAAGCCCTCCGCTTTTATGCCGTCTATAACCTCCTGCGTCGTTTCCACAGCCCCCCAATAGGTCTCATAATCCCTGGGCGTATTGCTCCCCACAACGGGGATCCATTCATAGGTTATCTTTTCGCAGTCAGAGGCATGATATGCCTCCATTGTATTCCCGAGATTAAGGCCAATCCCCATCTCGGAAGCAACTTTCTGCGCTGTTGGACTCGCCTCGGCAACGTCCTCATTTTCTGCCCCTGCACATCCCAAGCAGCCTGTTACAATAAATGCCAACAGTACGAATGAAACGATTTTGTTTATGATCTTGTTCATAATGCAACGCCTCCAGACATGGATGAAAACCTTTCATGGGTATTCATATTTTTATAGATTTTATATTTGAAGCCTTTCTTATTTTCCTTTCATCTGTTTCTTTTTCTCATACATGCGATCGTCCGCAATCTGGTATACTTTCTCAATATCACTGTCACTCTGGCTGCCAGACGCATACCCGTAGGCAATCGACATATTCAAATCTCTGACTGCACTGTTTTTGCGGTCGATATTCTGCTGAAACTGCTCCATCAGGGATAGCAGCTTCCCCTCCTCGGCCGTCCCAATCACAGAGACAAACTCATCGCCACCCATGCGCGCCACGATACCATAGCTCTCAAAGGTCTCCGCAATGACCTCCGCCGCACTGCGAATCAGTATGTCCCCCTTCGCATGGCCGTAGGTGTCATTCACGGTTTTAAGATTGTTCAGGTCAAAACAGATCACTGTGTACTGAAAATTGCGCTGCTCCTTAAGTTTGTTCATGTACTCCATGCAGTAACGGCGGTTGTGAAGCTGCGTCAGCTCGTCGGTGTAGGCGCTCTTAATCAGGAAATCGCGCTCCTTCTGCTCCATCATCTTCTGTGTCATTTCTATGTAGAATGAGACAAACATGATACAGATAAAAAACATAATGCCGCTCGAGGACACGCCGCTGATCTTCAGATACTGGCTGCCCATATAACGCTCACTATTGTAACTGGCCATATCATACACCACACAGCCGATGAAGACCAGAAGCCCAAAGACGGGCAGCCTGTTCTCCAGCTTCGCATGCCTTAAATTGCCAAGCAGCACCAACAGGAAAAAGAAAAGCCCACAGAACATAATACCCTGCATATATTTGAGCACACCCGCCAGATGCACGACATTCAGCAGGTGCAACACAATCAGCACCGCGGTCACGGCCGTATACACAACAAGGTAGAACCAGTAGAAGTGTTTGAACGGCTTATACCTCAAATTGGCAACCTCCACATGGATATACGCTACCAAAGGTATTGGCGCCAGATAGAGCGACAGGTAATTGATAAGCGAGATCATGTACAGTGGTATTGCAAAAATCTGCATGATATTGTAATAACTTAACGACCACAGGCCCATAAAAACAGAAAAAAGCGCAATGCAAAACAGTCTGATATATTTTGTCGAGTAAAAAAGAACTGCTGTCGTAATCACACTGATAATCAGTCCAAACACAATCAGACAGCTGCCGCACAAGAGCGGAAGCCGGTTCTCTGTAATCAGTGCCCCGTAGGCATTTTCCCACTCATAAATCCGCACAGGATCCAGCTTTGTCATCACCTTATCCTCCGCCATGACAAGCTCTATACGAAGCACCTTTCCCAGATAATCATTGGGAAACTTAATAAACTGGTATCCACTGCCAAGCGTCTGCCCCGCCGCCAGCCTGTCCTGCCCATATTCGTACATCAATTTGCCGTCCACATACATCCTGACAGCATTGTGCCTGACATAGAAGCGCATCGCCCCCTCGACAATCCCCCAGTCTGACGGCAGTGTCCGCTGCATTGTGATCACATCGCCTTTCCTGACAACAGGGAACTGGAACTCCGCAAGCGATACATTCTGAAAACGGTCTGCATTGATCGTGATATCCCACGCATCGTCCAGGTCAACATACGCTGATATTGCCGCGTAATCTTTTGTGAGAAGATTGTCGATCTGCGGAACCCAGACCAATATACTGATAAACACAAAGAGAATCCATATGACCTTCAATGATACTTTTAGGGAAAGAAGCTTTTTCATATCTGCATCTCCTTTGTCGGATTTCCGTGTTGATATTTTTATCAGGTACTTTCATCATATCATCGCCCGCCCATGTTGTCAAACTGTGCGGCGTATACCTAGCCGACTGTGATTCCCTCCATCAATGCGCTATTAAGGACTGGCTCCGGCGTTCCATTTCATTTGTACGCTTCACGATGACAGTGTCTGCTGCTTTCTTTCCTGCTGACCGACTCTGTCTGTATACGATACCATTCCTTCATCTTGCAATCCCCCTTTGTGCGCTGAACAGTTCCTTACATTTTGCTGATATACATTCTCGCCTCATACGGGCGCAGCGTCCCTGTCTGGTCAATCTCTTTGTAATTGCTAATCAGCAGTTCCATTGCTGTCAAATCCTCCTCCAACGAAAAACTGACAGTGGTGTCATAAAAATTACAGAGCACAAGGAGCCTGGAATCCCCGTTCGTCCTGGTGTATGCAAAGATGTTTTCATCTTCCTTTAGCAGCATACAAAAATCGCCGTCCACAAACACAGGATACTCCTTGCGCAGATGAACCAGCCTCTTATAGCAGGAAAAGACTGAATTCTCATCCTGAAGCTGTCCCGCGGCATGAATCTCTGTATAGTTCGGATTGACCTTCAACCACGGTGTACCTGTTGTAAAGCCGGCATTTTCCGCGTCGCTCCACTGCATTGGCGTCCTTGCGTTATCGCGGCTCTTTGCATGGATTGAGCGCATGACCTCATCCTTGGAAAACCCTTTTTCCAACCGCTCTTTGTAGAGGTTAAGCGTCTCGATATCACGGTAATCCTCGATTCCATACTGCACATTGGTCATTCCAAGCTCCTCGCCCTGATAAATGTACGGCGTTCCCTGCAGGCCATGCAGGAGAATTGCAAGCATTTTGGCTGACTCTACGCGATACCGCCCGTCGTTTCCCCAACGCGAGACGATGCGCGGCAGGTCATGGTTATTCCAAAACAGGCTGTTCCAGCCTTTTCCATGCAACTGTGTCTGCCAGCGCCAGAAAACCTCCTTTAATTTCATAAAGGGCAGCGGCGCAAGATCCCACTTCTCTTTTCCCTCGATCTGATCCAGACAGATATGCTCAAACTGAAACACCATAGACAACTCACTGTTGTCCGGGCAGCTGTACAGCTTTGCAAGCTCTGTCGTGGCGCCCCACGCCTCCCCGACCGTGACCAGGTCCGCTTTCTGGAAAGTCTCCCTGCTGAGCTCCCGCAGATATTCATGCAGCCTTGGCCCGTTGTTTGTAATCTTTTTATCCGGTTCCTTGGCAATCTGATCAATCACGTCGAGCCGAAACCCGCCGACTCCCTTGCTGATCCACCAGTTGATCATGTCGTAGATCTCCTGGCGCAGTTTGGGGTTTTCCCAGTTTAAATCTGGCTGCTTTACAGAAAACTGGTGAAAATAGTACTGCTGCAAGGATGGGACCCACTCCCACGCCGAACCGCCGAAGGCCGCGCGCATGTCATTGGGGTACTCGCCCTCCACGCCGTCCCGCCAGACATAATAATCATGATAGGGGGTTTCCTTGCTCTTTTTTGCTTCCTGGAACCAATAATGTTCGTCCGAGGAATGGTTCAGCACCAGATCCATAATGATGCGGATATGATGTTTTTTTGCCTCCCGGATCAGCTCCTCCATATCTGCCAGTGTCCCAAACATCGGATCGATGTCCTGGTAATCCGAGATGTCATATCCATTGTCATCCTGCGGGGACCTGCACACCGGGGAAAGCCAGATCGCGTCAATCCCCAGCTCCTCTAGGTAATCCAGCTTTGTGATAATGCCCTGCAGGTCGCCGATGCCGTCCCCATTGCTGTCCGCAAAGCTGCGCGGGTAGATCTGGTAGATCACTGCCTGCTTCCACCATTTGTCACTATTTGCCTGACTCAAGTCTTTCATATGATTGTTCTCCCTTCTTTTTTCACTGCTGTTTCTCGTATTTTATCATGGGATTTGGCACGTGTAAAGATAAGAATCTGTATCAGTTATTATTCGATAACTCCTAAGAATTTCCCTTCATTCTGATGATACCTGCCACAGAAGTGTGCTTGCGGTGAGAACCATTGGCAGAAACAGACTGCATACTGCAGGCGCCAGCAGATTCCAAACGGATAACGTGTCCAGGAATGCCAGTGCAAATACCACTTGGCAGGCTGCCGAGACGCCTGTCAGGCAAAAGCACAGCCGCAGCAGCTTATTCAGGATATACCACACAAACTGACGGCGGGAAACGGGCACCAACCGAACAATCTGGTATACACTTTTGTTTACTCCATTTTCCCGCAGCCACAAGTAGCGCCTCACATAACACTCCATGCCCATAAGTTCCAGTATAAGCGCAATCCCTATCGCGGTGACATCGCCCTCCCAGAGCTGAACAGGCATGATAAGCATAATCATTGTGATTGACAATATTATTCCAGACACAACATCAGACAGATAATAGTCCGCCCCCCAGAGCTTTTCCTTTTTGTAAAATTGGTCGAGCAAGAACTGCTGTTTTTCGTCTATTCCTATCATTGTATGCCCTCCTTTTGCTGTTTTAACACTGACTGAATGTCTGGACTTTCACCAAATGACGTCAGTAAGCCATGCGCCATCACACCTACGTAATCTGTCTTTGTCTCAATCTCAGTCAGAATATGGCTGGTCATAAGCACACAGGCGCGCTCATCCACAATAACCTGCTGCAATATATGAAAAAAGTCCATACGAAACACTGGATCCATTCCCGCCGTCACCTCATCAAGAAGATACAGCGATGGCGCATACGCCATGACAAATGCCAGCTGAAATTTGAGCCGTTCTCCCCTCGACATCGCCTTGTAAACCTTCTGGGTGGACAGCTTCATGGCCGCCATGATATCGCAAAACAGGTCCTCACGAAAATTCTCATAAAACGCCCCAAGGATTTGCGCATTTTGTCTGGCCGTGCAATTTTCAAAAAATAACCTGTCCTCGGACACATATCCGATTTTTCCTAGAATCCTTGTGTGGTCCTTTCGAATATCAGTTCCTTCTATATAAATATGTCCCTTATATAAGATATTATTTTTCAGAATGTACTGCATCAGCGTCGTCTTGCCAGCCCCGTTTTCACCGATTAGTCCGTATATATATCCGGCCTTCAACTCGAGGCTGATATCCTGCAATACAAATTTTCTGACCGGCCTCATAATCCGCGGCCTGACTCCTGTAACATGTTCAAATGCCAGAATTGTTTTTTCCATAATAAGTCCTTCTTCCTTATACGCTATATCGTATTTCAACCGTCTCGGTCAACACGTTCCTTCTTATTCCCCATACAGTGTTTCGACCATATCAGTCAACTCACTGCTAGTCAGCCCCGCCTGCTTTGCCTCACGGATTATTTCCCCCAGACGACTCTCAATCATCATCAACTGCTTCTCGCGCAGATAGTCCGTGTTGTATTCGCAGACGTAAAAGCCTTTGCCTGCAACAGAGCGAATCAGCCCCTCCTTTTCTAGCTCTTCATAGGCGCGCTTTGTCGTGATCACGCTAACCCCCAGCTCTGCTGCCAGCGCACGGATGGACGGCAGAGCCTCCCCCGCTTTCAGCTCTCCTGTCACGACCGCACTCTTTAGCTGGTTGACAATCTGCTCATAGATCGCCAGCGTTCCCTGCGATAGTATTGTTATATTCATCTTTTTTGGCACCTCCAAATTGTGATACTATATACATCCCATTACAAGTATGCTCTTGCTTTCTAGCACTCCTCCAATGCCACGGCTGCACAGGATTCATAATAGACTGCCGCCTGCAACTCCCCTCTGACATATTTCAGATACCAGATTTCAAGTGGCAGCTCAACGAGGACAAAAACGATAAACACCACCAGCTTTACCCAGAGATTTGGCCCCACATCGGTCACAATGCCAAACTGGATTGCGCAGGAAACCACAGCCAGCAGGAAGAGCATCTCTCCAGCTATTTTGCCGCGGCTTCTGACCTCTGCGCGCTGGCTGTGGGAGATAAGCAGTGCCGCCATGAGGTCATTTTGCAAGATCTGTATCACGGAAATCCAGTCGCACCAGGAATTTATACACACAATATACAACCCTATAATGGAAACCAGCAAATGCACACCCACGCGAAAACAATAAGCGCCATAGATATAATGGCGACGCTCCGTGCAATCCATCGGACACAAATACATCATCTTGCCAAACCGCACAGTATGCACCGAGGCCGAACAGTATGAAAAAATAACTGGCTGGAACAATGCGTTTTCCACAAGCACAAACTGCCAGGACTGGCCAATCAACAGACGATTCAGGAATATGGACATACAGACAATGCAGACAGCCATATAAATCCCCTGGTACAATGCCTTATTCTGGCCCTGGTGGCCAAAACGAAATTCCCCAAAATAATCCCTGATTATGTATTTTATCATCTATGCACTTCTTCCTTTCTATCGCTTTGAATAATAGTACATCAGTTCCTCAATGGTTGGCACTGTGACCACAAGACACTCGTCGTAATGATTTAGCCGGCTGTGTGCGACCAACGCCTTCGCGCCGTATTTGTTCTCCTCTAGATGGATTATCCGCTCCTGTGGAAGCATGCGAAGCTTATACAGCTCCCCAGACACCATGCGGCAGTTTTGGCGTAGCGTCTCGGTATCCCCAGCAAAAATCTGGCTTCCATCTTCCAGATAAAGCAAATAATCCGCCATGCGCTCGAGATCCTCCGTGATATGCGTCGCTAATATGACGCTCCTCGTGCCATCCTGAATAAATGTCCTTAATATCTGAAAAAACATCTCCCGAAAATCAGGATCAAAATTTCCAGCGGGCTCATCTAAGATCAGCAAGTCAGCTTCGTGGGACAGTGCAAACGCGAACTGGCATTTCAATTTTTCCCCTTTTGACAGCCGTCCGTACCTGCGCTCCTTTTCCAGGTGAAACCGCGACAAGTAGTTCTGCATACACTCACGGTTGTAGTGCGCATAATATTTTCCGTACCAGTCGGCGTTCTGTATCAGCGTCATGGCAGGGTTCAGCAAATCTTCGGCCAACACAGCGCCAATCCTGTCATGAATCTGCTTCTCCGATGTGCCGTAATCCATTCCGCCGATCAGAAGGCTGCCCTTATCGGGCTGATACAGACCCAGCAGCAGATGAAGCAGCGTAGTCTTACCCGCACCGTTCTGTCCGATCAGTCCGCATATATAACCGGTCGGAAGAGTGAAGGAGATATCCTTTAACCCAAAATAACCTAATTTTTTTGTCAGATGATTTACTTGTACTATATCCATGTAAAACACTTCCCTCTTTTTCTGTTTTTCATTTCAATCTTCCTGTTATTCCTCTTCTTCTTGTTATTTCTCTTCTTCCTGTCAGATTTCTTCTTCCTGTCAGTTCTCTTCTTCCTGTCAGTTCTCTTCTTTCCTGTCATTCCTCTTATTCCTGTCAGTTCTCTTCTTCTTGTTATTCCTCTTCTTCCTGTCATTCCTTTTCTTCTTACCAATCCTCTTCTTCCTGTCATTCCTTTTCTTCTTACCAATCCTCTTCTTCCTGTCATTCCTTTTCTTCTTATCATTTTTTCTTCCTGTTATTCAACTGTAATCATTCTGTATATATTAATATATACACTATATACACAGAATTGTCAATCATAATTATTCACAAATTTCATGCAACCATTCATTCCATGATGACTTTCTCACAGATATATGGTATACTATTGTGGAAATTCCCAAACACAAAGGAGTGAAATAATGAAGACCATCAGCAGGGACGATATGCTCGAACTTACACGGCGCATGACACCAAAGAGGAACTGCTTCTCGCGCATAGCAGGCGCATATTTTGACGAGGAAGGCTTCGTTGATGGCACGTTTAACCGGCATTTCCTAAAATTGCCGCAAAAGGACATTGAGACAAATCTGCGCCTAGCCAAGACCGTACCGTTTTCAGAGACAAACCGAAATCTACTGTACCATCCTTTTTCAAACGATGACGAAAAAGCAGGCCACACATGGCAGATGCTTATGGGCTTAAAGGACTGCGAGCTGAAAAACGACGCACTGCTGGAGCTTTTTTATGAATTTATCGGTGAGAAATATCAGTCAGAAAAACCTTATGCCGTGCGAATCCTCTACGGGAGCTACGACATTCCCATAAAGGCAAAGGATAAAGAAAACCTGTGGGAGTCCGAGGAGGTCTACAAATTTCTCATATGCACCTTCTGCCCGCTGCTTGACGACTACGAGGCAGGGGCACCCGAGTGCGGATTTCTGTTCCCTGCCTTCATGGACAGAAGCGCCGATATTCACGGCATCCTGGTCTATCAGAGCGATGAAAAACACCCGCACGGCGAGCTGGTCCGGGATATCCTGTTTCCATCTTCTATCATCAAATAAAATAAGACCAGGGAACCGGCCAGGTAGACAATCTCCGCGCAAAAGCAGACAAAATCTTACCATAGCGGCCACGACAGCCTAAAAAGTCAGGAGTAGACACATATATGGATTTAAATATCAATTCCCCCGCATATTTCAGCGCACATTACGGCGTAGACGACGACGTTTATCAGTTCTGCCAGCGGGCGCATTTATTTTTTAAGGACAGGGAATACAGCAACGTTCTGCACACCATCGGAATCACGCCTATTGCTGCCCCGCAGGAAGTATACGACAGCGGCGCGTGGAAAGAATCCGTAAAGCTGATTGGTGGCAAAGAATGCGCAATCATTGCAGTCCGCATGGATTTTGTACAGTATTATGAATCGGACAGCAGTGAAAAAATTGCGCACATAATAGAAGCGGTCTTAAAAGCGGTAAAAAAGATAAAATCACGGTGCGATTTTCATTATACACAGTTTGAACATGACCTGCACACTATACCGCTGCACGACCACACTTCATAGCCTGTGCGCCTGTACAGAAATCACTTCCGCGAAACGAAGGTCATCAAAATGAATCTGACAAATTTTTTTTAAACAGATAGACGCAAAAGATTAAAATTCCCATAAAGGAGAATACAATGGAAAAATGTATGGTTTGCGAGCGAATTGCGCTGACAAAAGATGGCAAGAATCCCTATTTTGTCAAGGAACTAAATACCGGGTATGTTGTGATTGGAGACCACCAGCGCATCAGAGGCTACTCCCTGTTCTTATGCAAGGAGCACGCGACAGAACTGCATTTTCTGGAGCCTGACTTCAGGGATCAGTTTTTACATGAAATGGCAATCGTGGCGGAGGCCGTCTACAATGCCTTTTTGCCGGATAAACTCAACTATGAGCTTCTAGGTGCCGGCGACGGTGTCCATATGCACTGGCATATCTTTCCCAGAAGAAAAGGAGACACGGATACAGGTGGACCCGTCTGGAAATTAGGACCGGAGCTGGTATCAGATAAATACCTGCCAACGCCGGAGGAATTGGAGGACTTAAAAACACGACTGCGCACCGAATTGGAGAAAGTGTTGGAAAAGGAAACAACTTAGTGCTTTGAAAAAATACGCAAAATGCAAAAGCATGACAAAAAGAACAGCCGCTCGTACAGCAAACATATCACACGCTGCACGGGCGGCCACACACAATATTCTTATCTCCTTCTAAGGTATGTCATAAACATATTTCCACTCTGCCGGAACATATTGGTGGCATCGTTCATTCCCACCTTATAGACCGAGCCTGTCTCAGGATTCATCACCACGATATTCAGCTCATTAAAGCCAATCACAAGCATCGCCTTATCGTCCTCGAGCGAAACAAGAACAGGAATGTCCTGATTTACATAGTACAAAATCGCATCCAGACTCACGCCCCTAAGATCAAGCACCGTCGCATCATTGATATTCTCCTCCAGAATCTGGCGCACCGTCTTGCCCCTGTCAAGCATCGGCTGTACATTCTTGATGCTTCCGCAATACTCAAGGATTGTCTCAAGGCAAACCGCCAGCTGCGAATTTCCCTCGCTCTGCTGCTTTCCCTTGATCGCCATAATCTGGTTTCGGGTGCTTCTTGTCGTGCGCTTCCATATATAGTCGCCATTCTGATTCACCACTGTGCCACTGATCCCATAGGCCAGATTGATCGCCTCCGCCTCGTGCGTAAAGGTGCCGTCTATCCCGTATTTCCCATATACATAGTACCGGCTCACAGGGTTTTCAATCTCCACGGCAAGCTCCCTGGAGCCCTCAAACAGCACCTGAAGCGGCTTTGTGTTTTTCGGTTTTTTGGTTTCCATCGCATTCTTCAGGACCAGCTGTACAATCTTTTCGTAGGTCTGTGTCACGACCTCCTCCGAGGAATTATAGCCACTCTCCTCCACCAGATTATTGACAATCTGATCATCTGTTGTGGCACTGTAGCTGCCATCCTCCTGTTTGACTACTCTGGTCAAGTCAATCAGGTTTTCTTCGACGGACGCGTCTGTCACATAGATATTCTCACGGCTGTACGTCTTTAATATCGTACCGCGTTCATCCTGGATATAGACCATATTCATCGGGAACGTCACCGAACCAGAAAAATCCGTTCGAATATCCTCATACTGCGCCACGCCGTATATCAAATCCTCCTCAATAAACCCAAGCGGCAGAATCCGTCCATCGCCCGACGCCTCAATCTCCTGCGTTTCGCCAGTATTTAAATCCATCAGGATCAGCTTCGTGCAGTCATACGCATCCGCGGAATTCTGCCACACAAGCATCCTGTTGGTGTCCGACACCTGGAAACTTCCCTGCTGCAGGTTCTGGGCAATCTCCTCGCACGTCCGGCTCATCAGGTTGACCGCAAGGATCGAGCCGTCCAGATAAATGTAAAAGACACCGTTTTTGTTGATATAGGACAGCTGCTCCATGTCGGTCTTCAGTGTCGCATACGCCTTATTGTACGGTATAAATATAAGTTCCTCCACCGTGTTGAGCATCCCATTGTACTCACACACCTGCACACCGATGCTCCCCTCGTGCATGCCACGGTTCATGTAGCCATAAACCATAAAACGGACATTCTCCGTCTCATCCACATTCAGAATCTTAATCGCGTGGTTATCATAATTGCTCCTCGGATCATCCCCGTCATAAAAGCTGAAAAGATACGCGAGCTTCTTGTCTGCCGCATGATAGCAAAACAGCTGGTTCGCATTGACAAATGCAAGGTTTGAGCCGCCGTCACTCTCCATCATCTGCACCTTGCTGTCCCTGATGCCAAGCATAATCTTGTTGCTGCCGTACACATCTGCCTCCGGGTCAAAAATCTGATTCATGCTGCGCTCATAGGCAAGCAGGTAGGTTCTGTCCGGCGTGTAGCGTATCCTGTAAAACTCGATCACATTATACGCGTCCCGCTTCCTTCCCTCAAAGGTCTGCACACGGTAGCTCATGCGTATCGAGGCGGTCTGCGTCTCAATCTCACTAATGACAATCTGCGGTTCCGAAATCTGCGTGACATTTAAGTCCGCCCATGTGACCTGCTTGAGACTGCAGTGAATGTCCACATGGCTAAGGGTCGTATTGTCACCCCGCGTGTTGGACTCCATATACATCGCCAGGTCCTTTGCCTGCTCCCTGTCAAATGTCTTGTCATGAAAATCCCTGACAAAGCGAAGCTTCTCATATGTGTGATACGCATTGCCGTCAATGATGCGCGTATAGTACCGCACCGTCTCGTCCCCGATCTTAAGCATCAAAATCCAGTTGTACTCAACACCGGGCTCTATCAGGTCCTTGATTATCACCTCCGCCTGTATGCTGTCCTTCTTTTCATTGTAATCACTGACCGTGGTTCGCTCAACCAAGCGTGTCCCATCAACGCTTCTTACCTCAAATGATATCTCGCTGATTTCATTCCCGTACTTGTCCACCACAAAGCGGAGTGTTCGCCCCTCCCCGAGTGGTGTGATCGTATCCCGGAAAAAACTCCCGTCCATCTCCTGCCGCAGCCCGTGCAGATAATTGTACGCGATCCCCCCTGTCGTGATATGCACCAGCGGAAGCGACGCCTGTGCCATGCTGGTTGTCAGCTCCTCATTTCCCTTATTATATATACCGCTGCTCACGAATAGCGTAACAATAAATACCACGATGCAAACAGCGAGCTTCCCCATCACCTTTTTCATAATAACCGCCCCGTCTACCTAATCTCTTCCAGCAATTTCTGAAGTGTCGGCCTAATATGCAGTAACTCCTCTAACTGCTCCAGCTCCTCATGCTTTTTCGCCCCCGCATGGTATTTCATGTGATTTTTCTTTACCGCCCGTATCAGGATGTTCTTGGGCGTGTGCTCCATATCGATAAACTCCAGTATCTGTGTGTCGTATCCGTATTGCTCTAGGAGCTCCGCCCTGACGGCATCTGTCACCAGCGCCGCCATGCGCTCCCTGACTAGCCCGTACTTTAACACGGGCTTCAGCACATCGCACGATATCTGCCTGTTCAGCTCATGCTGGCAGCACGGCACGGACAGGATGACGCGCGCATTCCACTGCACAGCCTTAGCCAATGCATGGTCTGTCGCCGTATCGCAGGCGTGAAGCGTCACGACCATATCTATGTCTCCTGTATCATTCACGTATGAACCAATGTCCCCTGTCTGAAAGGTCAGCTCATCATACCCCAGCCTGGCAGCAAGCGCCTGGCAGTCCTCGATCACGTCCTGTTTCAGGTCAAGCCCGATGACACGAATGTCATATTGGTTCATGATTTTGAGATAGTAATATAGCGCAAAGGTCAGGTAGGACTTGCCGCACCCAAAATCAATAATTTTGAGTGTGCGCCCCTCCTTTGGCAGCGCGGGAAGGATATCGCGCACAAATTCCAGATACCGGTTGATTTGGCGAAACTTGTCGTATTTTGCCTGGACGACCCTCCCCTCCGCCGTCTGTACGCCGAGTGCTACGAGAAAGGGGATAGGCTCATGCTGCGGCAAAATGTACTGCTTCTGTCTGTTGTGGGTAAGATCAAACTTCTGTTCTTGCGCTGTTTTCGTTTTTTCCCGGACAGTCGCTTTGCCCTTTTTGCTCACAAGCACTGTGAGCCTATGACAGGCCGTATCCAATTCAAGCTGCCGGAAATCGGCCTCCATGACACCGACAAGAAGCTCCACAAGCGCATCAGGAGATAGATTCTCATGATACACCTTCGTCCCCACAAACCGCTCCACCTGATATATGAGCTCCTCCTTTTTGAGCACCGGACGAATGCGCAGCTTCTGTATCCTTTCCTGGTCGCGGGGATTGCTCGCCGTCGCGCTTATGATTGTTTCCTGATTCTCTATATAATTCTTTAATAGTTGTCTTAATTTGTCCATGAGATTAATTGTACCATGAAATATCAGGCTTTAAAAGATATTAAAATATTAAATAATTTTTTGACCTTCTTTATTAGCCGTTTTCACCATTATTTTTATTGCATTTTTTGACTTAATTTTCATATTACATCGGCTCCCCGATCCCCTTTAAAATCGAGTACAACCTGTCATACGATCCCTCGCTTGCAGCACCGTAAAGCATCTGAAAATCATCTTCCCCGCATTCCATGACAGCGACCATATTATCAATCTCACTCTGGTAAAGCGTGATCTTCATCTCCCCGATCCAGTTCTTCATTTCATATGGAAATTTTGTGAGTTTCGACTGGACAAGTTCCACATCCTTCTGGGTCAGTTGGTAAAATTCATCTTGGCTGTATTCAAAATAAAAAACTGCCTCATAAGCAAGCGCGGCTGCCAGAAATTCACTCGTTGTCTGTGTGCAGGGAATCCAGTTTTCCATGTCATCTGAGTAATAAACCGGCGGGTCAGGCAAACGCAAATCTTCCCTGCGGATCCCGGCATGACAGACACTCTGGTTCTCCTCAAGCAAAATCATATAGTCTGTCTGACATAGACACTCCCCTAAGCCATAATCCTCCGGCAATACCCAATAATCCTGATTCACGTCATGAAATGCCCTTGTCCGTCCCGCAACCCTGTAATAATCCTCCAATACCTGCGGCAGCGCGCCAAATCTGCTGTAAAGTAATTCAATATCTGCATCTGTATATCCCTGTAAATCATTCACATCATACAATGGTTTTATCTGTTCTAAAAACTTTAATGACATTTTTCGCCTTTCCTAATTTACACCTGCATTCATTTGTTATTATTAGAAAGTTATCATAAAAAGCACTTTGACAAACACACTTCCAAAATAGCCCCGCAGGACTTCTTCAGTTCCCGCGGGGCTGCCTTAACGCATATTATAATCTCTTCAAAAGTTCCTCTCGCGCCGCCTCAAACCCAGGCTTTCCGAGAAGTGCGAACATATTCTTCTTGTAGCTCTCAACGCCGGGCTGGTTAAACGGATTGACACCGAGCAGATACCCGCTCAGACCACACGCAAACTCAAAGAAGTAAAACAGCTCGCCGAGATAGAACTCGCTAACCTCCGGCATATTGACCATGAGGTTTGGAACCTGTCCATCCGTGTGCGCAAGCACGGTGCCGTTCATCGCGCTCTTGTTGACAAAATCAACCGTCTTGCCGGCAAGGTAGTTCAATCCATCAAGGTCTACAGGCTCTGTGCCAATCGTGATCTCCTCCCGCGCCTTCTCGATATTAAGGACCGTCTCAAACATCACCCTAGCGCCGTCCTGGATAAACTGGCCCATAGAATGAAGATCTGTCGTCAGATCAACACTTGCCGGGAACAGTCCCTTCTGATCCTTGCCCTCCGACTCGCCGAAGAGCTGCTTCCACCACTCTGATACATAGTGGGCACTTGGCTCATAGTTGCAGAGGATCTCAACAGCCTTTCCTTTTCTCAGCAAAATATTTCTGACTGCCGCGTACTTCATGGCGTCATTCTCCTCAAACGGAAGCTCGAGCGCGCTCTTTCTGCCGCTTGCAGCGCCTTCCATCAGCTTGTCGATATCCGCGCCGCTCACCGCGATCGGAAGCAATCCTACCGCTGTCAATACAGAGAAACGGCCTCCCACATCATCAGGAACGACAAATGTCTCGTAGCCCTCCTCCGTGGCAAGATTCTTCAGGGAGCCCTTCGCCTTGTCCGTCGTCGCATAAATCCTCTTGGCAGCGCCCTCCTTGCCGTACTTCTTCTCCATCATTTCCTTAAATACGCGGAACGCGATGGCTGGCTCTGTCGTCGTACCGGACTTACTAATCATGTTGATGGAAAAATCCCTGTCGCCAATCACGTCTGTCAGATGCTTGATATACGTGGAGCTGATTGAATTTCCTACAAAATAGATTTCCGGCGTCTTGCGGATACTCTTGTCCACCATATTATAAAAACCGTGGCGCAGAAACTCGATCGCTGCCCTTGCGCCGAGATACGAGCCACCAATACCGATCACAAGCAGCACTTCGCTGTCACCCTGAATCTTCTTTGCTGCCTCCTTGATTCTCGCAAACTCTTCCTTGTCATAATCCACCGGCAAGTCAATCCACCCTAAGAAATCATTGCCTGCGCCAGATTTATTCACAAGTACATCCTTCGCGTCAAGCGTGAGCTTTTTCATGTACTCGACCTCATGGTCATTGATAAACTGCGCCGCCTTTGAATAATCAAACGTTACCTTGCTCATTTGCATTCTCCTTTACAATAATCGTCGATATACCTATAACCTATGTCTCTTATTTTAACAAATAATTCCAAATAAATCAATTGTTAACATAGAATTATTATACCTTGATAGCTATGCTATCATGGTATAAGTATGCCCATTCGGGCATGTATAATGTCTGACGACATTATACCCGATTTCCTATAATGGAGCGGAGTATTTCCTCGAGCTCACGCGCCTCCTCCTGCGAGAAGACAGGCGTCCTTTGTCCCGATTCTTCACTATCGTCAAAACCAAGTTCCGCCTCCCCAGTGTCAGGTGACTCCTCCGCAGCCTTCAGCTCCGTGCGCCCGCGCCGCGCCGCCTTGGCATTTTTCTCCTGTGCCAGCTCCCAGAGAAGCTTTTCCTTCTCCACGATGCCGTGCTCAAGTCGCTGCGCGACCGTATTTTCCAAGTAATCTGTGAGGTTTGTCTTTAGCATTCGCCTGCGGCCTGGCATGTCCACAATCGACATCGCGCTCAGGTACAGATAGATACCAAACAGGCTGATGATGTAATACGGGAGCAGATCGACAAAGCGGTGCCCCTCGACAATGCCGCTGAACACGCCAAACCCCGCGACAAAAACGCCGGCCAGCATCAGCTGTCCCGATAAGTGCTTCATAAAGTTAATGCTCATCCCCAACACACGAATCCGGTTGATGTACTTATCCACAAACACAGGGATATTGGACACACCGCCATTGAGCTTATAGCAGTTGATAAACCGCTCCTTGCACTGCTTTAGCAGCTTGTTGTCCGTCCCGGAGAGCGTGTCCGCCTGCTGGATCATTCTTTGGTATATCACGCCGATCGCCACCTGGTATAAAATGCCGATCGCCATAAAAACAAGTGTCAGTAACATGGTTGTAGTTTCCTTTGTCATGATGATCTCTACCTCTTTTCACTTCGTTATCCTATAACGCTTCCTGTGTTATAAGTATAATCATTTCCAGACTTTCCCACAAGACGTTTTAGGGCAGAATCGTTCGACAAATTCATGCAATATCCATGCTTTATTTCCTTAAAAATCTGTGCTTTTACGCAATGCGACGATTTTCTCCGCCAGCGCCCTGGCGCTTCCCATCTTTGTCCAGTATACATTCTCTGAACCGTAAAAAAACTCGCGGTTTGCCCTATTGTCACCCAAAATCATTGGTTTTCCCATCGCACTGTATATATACGCTTTTCCGGGGATGGTTCTCTTAGCCTTGTCAATATGATCATTAAAGTGCCCCGCAAGGCACAAGTCCGCATTGGCAATATATGCTGCGAGCTCCTGTTGTCTAAGCCAGTCAATGTATTCCACATTGTCCTGTACCGGGGCATTGTACTTTCCTGATATCGGTCCAATCACTTGGAAGAAGATATCCTTTCTATCCTTTAACAGTTCAATTGCCTCCAGCACGATATCGACCCCCTGCAGCGGCAGGACACTCCCAAAATACAAAACGACAAATTTTCCCACAAGCGCTGGCTTCCTGCACTGCTCCTGCGGATAATAAATGGACCTGTCGGCCTCTAGATAGATGGTTTTGAACTTCTCCGGCACACCATGAAATGTACGGATAAAGTACGCAGCATCCGCCTCCGTGTCCGTGACGACAACGTCTGCTTTTTGTATCACATAGGTGTCAACCCAGTGACACAACCTGGCCAGCGGATTTTTTGCGGCAATCTTTTTCCGGTCGTTGACCAGGGTATCATACACAGAGATAAAAAAATCAATGATAATAATTCTGCCCCGATATTTTACAAAAAACGGCGCGACAAGCTGCGGTGCAAACCCAAAGAAAACAACATCGTAATCCCTGCCTAGCACAAGCAGCTTCCACCACACCATAAGCACCCGGAGCGCATAATTTTTTTGGTCTGAATAAACTAGCTTGAGTTTACCCGCATGCCGCTCCAGGAATCTGATCTCCTGCACATTCCTTATATAATCAATATTCTTCGTTGTCACAAAGACAACCCGTTTGCCACGGACCAAATGCTCTAGCTGCTGCATCCTCTTACCCTTTCTGTCTCCTGAAACTAGTGCCCTATCCAGTCAGAAATTAGACTTGTGAGCCGCATGATTTGTGCCAGTGCTAGGCAAAATTTCGACGGCGATGCGGTGGCATCGTCTAGAAATTTTAACGACGCAATGGTGCAAAGCAGGTGGTTCACGAGTTTAATTTCTGGCCGGATAGAGCACTAACTGCCTCCTGCGCGATGTGGAGCAAACACATCATCCACCCCGACCTAAGCCGTCCACAAAGCGCGACTATTTTAAGCCGCCACTCCAGATCGGACAAACGGACCGACCAGAAAGCCCTATGGTACGGCTCACTTGACATCACCTGCCTGACATACAGCAATTTCTGCCTTAAAGGCTTCCTGTTGTCCCTGTTAAAAAAGCATAGGCGGCAGCAAATACTAAACGACTTTACGATACGGCACATCATTGCCCTTTTTAGGATATCTGTGTCTGTGCCGTCCCACACCTTCAGTGAAAACAGATATTCCCAGACCACCCTATCCTGCACAACCCTGTCCGGCTTGTACGTATTCGTGATGGAGTCTGCCACAAAGCGGCGGTAATGATACGGTTTTAACTTCCTGCAGGCCACATGTTTTGCAGCGCCCATCACCTCGAAATTGAATACCATATCATCAAGCACCCTTAGATGCTCGCCAAACCGCAGATGATTTGCTTCGAGAAAATCCCTGCGGTACACTTTATCCCACGGCGCACCCATCGGATCATTCCTGGTTCTTCTATAGATGGGTGCATATAGGATGCCACCCTGCAGCCTTCTGATGTCCGCCGGGCCCGTGAGATCCGCATTTTCCGAAAAGTGCACCCACTCCTTCTGTGATTGTCCCATATTATAATAGGACTCCATAAATAACACATCTGCGTCAGGACACGCACACACGGTCCTGCAAATCCCTTTGACACCGTCCTTCTCCAGCCAGTCATCAGAATCTACAAAATACAACCATTTTCCACGCGCACTACAAAGGCCGGTGTTCCTCGCTGCTGCCACCCCCGCATTCTGCTTGTGTATCACACGCACACACGGATACTTCCTTGCAAATTCATCCGCAATCACGCCAGAGCTGTCTGTCGAGCCGTCATCTATGATAAGAACCTCTATCCGCGCAAGCGTTTTTTCCTCCCCGTCCAATATACTCTGCAGGCACTTTGTAAGATATTGCTCAACATTGTATACAGGAATGATAACCGATAACAGCTTATCCATACACACAACTCCCTTCTGTACTGCCCATAAATGGCAGTATGACATAAAACGGAACTGCCAGAGCGACCACAAACCCATAGCGGAACGCAAAGGCGATGGGTGTCGCCGCCAGAAGACCTACAAACAGCAGCCAAAGCGGCAGCGTAACCACGGCAAAATGATACGCTCTCTGGTACAGTAACCACAGTGTCACGGCAAACAGCAACCAGTACGCTGTTCCCATACTTAAATACCTGTATGTAAAACGATTGCAATAATAGTCCGCAATCAGCCTCCTTGCAGGCTCTGGAAGCGGACTGTCCTGATACAGCCCAAGCGTATTCTCCCATATTTCCTTATTATAATACTGCTCCTTGTTCCTCGTTTCAATCCCCCATATGCCGTAGGTTTCCAGAAGATACGCCTCCATACAGACCTTAGGGTTTTTGCACAGTAACTGTCCCCATATCTGCATAAACCGATCTTTTGTCTGGTTTAGATACGCCCGGTCAAACGCATCATTCCATTTGATCGTATCGCTGCATGCCGGCGAATACTCCTGCCAACTTTTTTCCGGAAGCAACCTGTACAAATACTGTGCCTCGCTGTCATCAAGCGGCCCGCCCTTCACAATAACTGCCGCAGTCTGTTGCAGGGGGATTGCTGCCCGTTCCTGAAACAATGGCTCAATCCCCGTATAAGCTGCCAGTCTGTTTCCCGTAATCCATACCACCAGCACGCCGCCAGATATCAGCAATATCCTTCCCATATACCTTCTATAGCAGAAACCAAGCACCACCGCCGTCCCCAACACGATGATTGCCCCATTATTGCGAACCATGGCAACACCACACATACATAATAGCAGCTGCAGCAAAAACGCCTTTGACGCCAGCGGCGCACCCTTTCCTGACGCCAGCTCATACAACAGAAGCAGCAGCCCGAACAGGCAGACGGAAAAAGGCGTGTCCTTGATGGCAGACACTGCGTATGTGGGAAAAAGCGGCGCAATGCCAAAATAGACTGTCAGTGCGCGGCAAAGCCATACTGCCGCACCCCGCCGCCGTAACATCGTGACTGCCCTTGCAAGCACATAAGCCATCCCCACCATCTGAACCAGGGACAGAATTGCCAGGCCAAGATTTGGATTTTGCAGGAGACAACCGATACGGTAAAATGCGTACAAATACATATTGTACAAAAACGGGTGCTGGTTTCCCAGCTCCAAGGGCGCCTCGAGGATATAGATTGTGTCATTCATCGCTGTCCCCGGGTAAAATGCCAGAAAAAAAACGAACCAGGCTGCAAATATGCCAAGAAAAGTCCTTCCCGCATATCCCCGCATATCCCCGGAAGCCTGGACGGCATACCTTGCTGACAGCGCCCTAAGCCGCGGTACTACTTTCCCTGTAAATCCCCTGGCCATAAAGCAGACAAACACCAAAAGCGCCGCAAACACCAAGATATCCCACCAGTGAAAACGCCGTATGTACACCTCCCGCCAGCTGTCCCTGACCTCCTCTGAACCATTGACTTTACAGACAAGAAAAATATTGGCAGCCGTATAGACACTAAATAGTACGATAAATCCTACCTTCCTCTTTTTTTCCATAATTTCCCCACAACACTGAAACCGAATACACAAGCAAAAAATCTACCGGCACAAAATTACTAAAGTACAAGGACTCCATAAACAGATATAAACTAAGTCCCAACAACAACACAAGCTGCCATGCCCTGCCGCCTCGCCACGCTTTTACGGCCGCACCCGCAACACATGCCAAGTAACAGACCGCCGGGACAATCCCATAGTAATAAAAAATCTGAACATAGCCCAGATCATAGTCGTTATGATTCCTGCTGCTGCCAAACAAACGCCAGTTCTCTACATATGGCAGCGCATACTTCACATCACAGGGATATACTGTCAACTGCGTCATTCTTCCCGAAATAATACGATTAATCTGGGACATCAGGCCATTTTCCACCTGAAAGGCAGCCATGACCGATATGACAAGCATCAGCAAAAATGACAGGGCGAACAATGCAAAAACAAAATCCGCCCATCTCTCCCAACGGATACACCGCAGGCACACCATTCCCGCAATAACCGCTGCCCCGACAATAAATCCAGTGTAGCTATCCGTGAGACAAAACATCAGTACGTACAGCCCTGTAACCACGGCAGACACATACCACGGCTGCCCTTCATGACCCTCAATAAACACACACACCATTGCGAGAAATGCCACCGCCATCAACGTATTGCAGCTCTCATACCCCAGACTGTAGCGGAACCCGTTGAATCCCCTGTCATTACGTATGTCCTTTACCATATATATTCCGATCAAGCCTGCGCTGGATAAAACCGCAAACAACAGCGTCGAGGCCACCAAAACAACCAGTATGGACTTAAAGTATTTTCTCATATCCATATCCTTCATGGCGTACAGATAAAACACAGCACGGATTCCCTTATTTAGTCCAGTATTATAATACAACAATACACCAAATGCCAGCAATACCACAAGCAGCACCCTCTGCTGCCTGCTGTAATGCCTGACTGCCGCCACTGCCGCATAGACAAGCGTAAACACCCACAGTGCATATCTCGAAAAGGGCAGCGTGACCTGGCACATCCTAAGCAGCCCCAGAAACAGCTCCATACATGACACCACAATAAAAATATTTTCCGCCCTTTGCAGCGACAGCCTACTGCTCATACACTTTCCTCCAGTATTGGATATCCTGTAATAATGCCCACTTTTCCTGGTAAGCCGATTTACTCCTATCATATTTCCAGGCAATCAAAAACAGCGATCGCATATACAATAAAATCAAAACAAATATCTGGCCAAACGACCGCTTCACCTCAATCCCCTGCATACTGGCATCGTCGTATAGCACGGCTGTGCCTGCCCTGTACATATCAAGTGGATGCACACTCATGAAATACGCCCTTATCTCCGCCGCAGGAGGAAGCAAAAAGCCATTGAGCGTCATAACCTGCCACAGTAGACGAAACACCCCCCTTTGCTGCACCGCCTGACCAAAAACCGTCTTCACACCATCCACCCCGGCTGGACGTTCACACTGCATCTGTCTGCATTGCTTCATCTTTTCTGACACATCTGTCATTTTATAGCCCATATCCACTATTTTCTGGTGATAGGCGGGGGCATCAATCTGCAGCAGCCACTCCGGCCCCCGACAGAAATCCGCCAGGGCCTGGTAGACCAGTGCCATATCCTTATAGCGGTATCTAAGAAACGGCGTCAGCAGCCTGACCGCCATCATCTTTGCCAGCTGCCACCTGCCAAAATGAGGGCAGTATCTTGCATTCACAATCAACATATTTCTAAAGTTGTAATACTCATTGCTCGAAACACGCTTGTGCTCAGCCACAGGATGCCATACCGCGATGCCGTTCATTGTGATAATCCTCTTCGTATTGCGCAGGCTGTACTCCACATCATCCTCATGGATAAATACCGGAACCGGAAGGTTGTCCGGCCTCACGGCCTTTATAGGTACACAGCAGTACCACCATGCCGCATAATCGCGCTCCTGGTACAATTCGTTCACAACAACGTTGGTAAACTGCCGCAGGTCAAGCCCTCTTCCTACAAAGCGGCATTTGCCGCTGTTCCACACAGCACCGTTTTCATGCTGTATATACTTCTCATCAAGTCGGAGCATCGCGCCTGCAATAAAGGCTGTCTGATAATCCTCCCTTATGCATCTAAGCACTGTGTATGTGCGCAGGATTGCTTCTGGTAACAGCTCTATATCATCATCCATAAATATGACATGTGTGACATTTTCGTGTTCCTTAGACTGCCCGATCTCAATGAGCCCTCTAGCAAATCCCCCAGCGCCCCCCACATTCGGATTATAGCAGACATGAACCTTATCATCCTGCAGCGCCCCGATTGGCAGTGTGCTCCCATTGTCTGTGATATAGACCCGCAAGTGCCCATATAGCGCAGAGTCCTTATTTTCCAGAAAGGCGCGCCGCAGCAGTTCTAAGTTGCGCATAAGATACTGCTCCCTCTTGTACGTACATATATTTAGGGCGATCGTAACATGTCGCTCTGTTACCGCATCCCCCTCAAAATAAGCGCCACTGCACACGGCCTTGTCAGTCAGTGCCTTTAGTGAGAAATAAATTACGCCCTGTTTCTCCAGTGGAATATCATACACTATCGTGCTACCCTCTGATGCATCCACGCGCCCCCCGGCAATCTGCCTGCGGCAAAACTTTTTGCGGTCTGTATACGTGTGAATCACCCGCACGACGAAGCTTCCCGTAAGGTTTAGATGCAAGGATATTCTCCGAAGTGCGCCGTAAGTGCACCACTTTCCGATTGAGAAGGCATTCAGGTATGCATCTGATGTCCACTCTGCACCTTTTTTCAAAATGACACAGGTGTCATTTTTATATTCTACTGTCCCCCGGCTGTGACTGTATAGGCCATCTGTATTTTGTGCCAATACTATTTTCTGTAAAACCATTTGTCTGTTCTCCTCGCATTTCACGGCTGGTCCGCTGCATTCTATAACCACATTTATCCAATCTTACATTCCTTCCCCCGAAACGCAAACCCATATTTCCGTATCCG
>CAJUQZ010000002.1:0-17690 GCA_910588755.1 uncultured Lachnospiraceae bacterium
AACTATGCGGGTTTCAGCAGTTAATGCTGTTATTCCGTGAATAATTCAGGTTTATCTTGCAATTCCCATAAGAATTGGCTGTTGTTGTCACATGACATTGAGAAGTGATTTAATCCTGCACCATTGAAAGATATCAATAAATCTGCATACTGAAAATTTCTTCCAATCACTTAAAACATATCTAAAAAGGCCAGTATTGCTACACCTGCCCAGCTTCTACGAATCTCGGGAATTTTCATAGCATTACCAACATAAAGGAAAAGGACATCCCCCTTATCGTATACCCATTCCCCCTATAACCTCCCGAAATACAAAATATTAATTTTTACATCTAAAAAACTACTCCTGATCACCATGTCGTCGCAATGTATTAATAAGAACTGTCCAAAATATAACCTGATCCTTTTGATCCGCTATCCCGCCAGCAACCCTTAATATTTGTGCCGCTTCCTCAGGCGTTGTTGGAAACTCACGATGCATTAACATATGACCAGCCTCCAGTATATAATCCCATAATCTGTCTATCCCACTCTCAAATTCTTCTTTTGAAACCTTAACTGCCTCCAATATTTGATAATAAGGAACCACACTCACACTTTCCGACAGGATTTTTAACGCAATTACTTTTTCCTCCTTTTTTTGTGGAAAAAGGTCATTCTTACAATTAAAAATACTTTCATATAATTTTTCATAAAATGCATCTTTGGTAAGATTCATTTCTACAATCCGATTCGTCACCCCTGTGATCATTTCTTCAAAAACAGCTACAATTTTACACTCCTGCCTGTAGCTGATAACCGTAGGGTTTTCATCCTCCTGATCGCCTATTTCATTCGGGTATTCCAGAATAATTTTTAATGCTTCCACCGGATTATCTCCATTCACAAAATAATCCTCGTATAACATAAAGTAAATGTCTGTTGTATTTCCTGATGCTCTCCTCAGCGTATTCTTTAGTTTCTCTCTATCCATATTATGCCTCCTTCTCATAAGGAACTGATCTTATTTTATTTTTCAATATTAAAAATGTTTTTTCCTCATTACTATAAGGAATCGAACTCATAACCCGCTCTACTGTCATATCCTGCGTTTTTCTATTCAGGTCAGTAATGATTCCTATATCCTGCCCTGGCTTTATTAATACGCCACTCTTTTCATTTGACAATGAACGTATGTGTGTGTCAAGCTCCGATTCGCTCATTCTCAATCCATACTCTTTAATTATACCTCCAAGAATCGCTTTATTACCTTCATCCACACGAATTTGTTTTGCATAACGCACACCGGCATCTGTCAAAGAATACAATTTATATTTTCCAGATTTTGTAATTGTAATTAATTCTAAATCCGCAATTTTCTTCATAATTTCTGTAAGCGTAGATGGGTAATTCAGATTCAATTTTTCAGCTAATTCACTGTGTGTCATCACTCCCCTCACCTCTAATAAATGCATGATTTCCGGAAGGTGCTTAATAGATGAGATTTTTTTCTCAACCCGTTTCTGCAGCCATGAATCCATTGTTTCTTCATATACCGATCTATCAATTGTTTCCAGTGTACCAAGCCATGCCCCACACCTTACAAGTGCCATCCACAACTTATTTTTTGCAATGGAATCAATCCAGAAATTCAATACATTATTGCTGGTCAGTATTAGATATTTCAATTCCTCCTTATCTTTCAGCTGCCAATGATGAATTAATTTTGTTTGTGTCTGATCTGCACAATCCATGACTTTTTCATAGTTTCCAGATGCAATCTCCTGCGCAATATTGATAAGTGCCTGTTTTTTATTTGTTTTATACATAACAGCCCCTCCTTTACCATGATATACAAGTGTTAGTATAAGATATGATGAATAACCTCTTGATGCATCGCCTGCCCTGACTTTGACATGACAACCTTTATCGGCAAATCTATTGTAAATAAGCATCCTTTACAGTGTGCACATGAATGGGAACATTTACAGTAATCTCCCATTTTATGTATTTCAATGTAGCCCACAAGACTGCAACCGCCAATAATTCTGGGACTGTGGTTAACCGCTCCGCAGCAATCTCCCCAGATCACACTTGTTCCATAGGGAAACAGCGTCCCGATACTGTTGATAAAATCTCTTTCGCCGTGCGAGTAAGAAGGAACAATAATTAATGTAGCTCCTAATTGCCCACAAATCAGTTCTCCATCAAAGCTGTCTATAAATTCTGCACAGATAGATATCGCAATCCGATGAACGCCATATATATGTAGCAGATATATTTCTTTTATCTCTTCCTGCTTAATTCCCTCCGCAGAGCAGGATTTAAAATCAATATATGGCGTATATTTCTTTTGTCTGCCCAAAATACGACCGTGCCTGTCAACAATTGCAGCGCTGTTTGTCTCCTGATCACAGTCCCAGTAAGAGGGCATAATCGTAATCAATGGCGGTGTTTTTCTTTCAAATAGCATATTTCCATATATCTCTCGAATATATGTATTATAGTTGCCACTTGTCTGCTCTGTCTGTTTCGTTCCGAGCATTTCGGGGGCAAATACAATATCAACATCGTTTTTACATGCAAGCTCTAACCCATACGCAAGGCGCGTTGCAATCTCCTGTTCATGATTAGGGTGGGAAATATACATCTTTTTGAATTTATATTGACTCTCAATAACCTCTTTACACTGAGGTGCTATCAAATCCTTTTTGTCAGATACTGGTATAAATCCAACCCGCAAATGTCCGTTTGTCTTATCCAATTTGGCCCCAGCCTCGTATTCATATGGAAAAATGATATTATGAATCACATAATCTGATCTCCACACAAAGTAGCTGACATGATATAATTCGCCATTTAAATCTTCAAATGCGTCCCTGTTTGATGTTGTTCTTTCTCTCTCCCCGCCCTCATTGAGCACTGAAACCGACTTAAATATTGGCAACTTCGGATTAATCCATATTCTGACCGATTTGTAATTATCATTCAATGCGTCGATTTCACAATGAGCGTATGCACGCACTGGAATCAAATTATATATAGATAATTTTCCTTTTGAATCCTTCTGCAAAATATCTTCATATGTTAATCTTCGGTCCATCCATATACACATATGATATGCCAAAAGCATATTTTCCTGATTTTTCTTTGATATTATTTTATGCCCTTCTTTACGTAAAAATTTTAAAAAGGAATCTAAATCTTGATTCTGACATAAAACTTTATCCTGACATAAAACTTTATCCAACTTATCACGTATTTTTTCGCCGAAATATTCAAAATCTGTCAAGGCGTGGAGCATCTGAAAAGGCAGCTCAAATTCTTGCAGAAAGCAAAGTAATTCCGCCAAAATATTCATAAACAAAACTGACTGTTCTCTCGTCATCATTTTCTCCCCTTTTTATAATTTTATCAAAAAAAGACGCTAAAATCAACAGTTCAATTTCAGTTCAATTCAATTTTGATTCGTTTTTGCATAGGACTCATGTATAATAAACTCCCCACTTCCTTACTCATCCACACACATAGAAAAAGGGCTCTGTGCAATCAGAGCCCCTCCCAACATAAGATTCAATTTTTATCAAGTCAATTCCTCACTACCGAAAAAACGATATAACCTGGATATCTAATACGCCTTACATCGTATCCAATGCCGTATACATGGTCATCATCGGGGCCATACATGCGGCTACCAGTCCGCCTACCACGACTGCAAGCACGACGATAATCATGGGTTCAAGCGCTGCCATCAGTGACTGGACGGCCATCTCCACTTCCTCGTCGTAATAGTCTGCGAGCTTATCCAGCATCTCTTCTGTGTTGCCGGATTCCTCACCGATGCGGAGCATGTGATATACCATCGGCGGGAACATGCCGCAGTCCTCAAGCGGGCGTGACAATGGCATACCAATGGACACCTGGTCGGAAGCATCCTTGAGTGCTTCCTTGAAATAGACATTTCCCATAATGCCTGACACAATCTCTGTCGCCTCGACAAGGGATACACCAGAGCCCAACAACGTGCCAAGCGTTCTTGCCATCTGTGCCGATGCGGACTTCACAGTCATATTTTTAAACATTGGTATCTTTAATGCCAGCAGTCCAAAAAAATGTTTTCCGGCATCTGTCTTGGAAAAATAGACAATTGCCACAGCGACTCCTGCCACAACGGGCACTATGATAAACCAGTAGTTGATCAGCGCATCACTCAGCGCCACATAAAATTTCGTGATTCCCGGAAGCTCTGTGCCGAGATCGACGAACATGGACTCATAAGAAGGGATCACGACAACCAGCATGACAACTGTAATAATGATTGCGATGATAAATACCGCAATTGGATAGATCATCGCTTTCTTGACAAGCGCCTGTGTCCTGCTGGATTTTTCAAGCTGGGTGGAGACACGCTCCATCGCAATATGTAATGTACCTGATGCCTCGCCTGCTGCCACCATGTTTACCATAAGCTCTGGAAATACTTTGGGGTGATCCCCGAGCGCCTGCGCGAGGGTATCACCTTTTTCAATACCTACCCTGACCTCGTTCAATGCGTCCTTTAGCCGCTTGTTCTCTGTCTGTTCATACAGCATGCGCAGCGTCTCCATGATAGTCACCCCGGCCTTGTTCATGCTGACAAACTGACGACACATGACGCTTAGGTCCCGCGCTGTCGGATAACCACCTATCTGGATATTGATGTCCTGTGTCAGGATACTCTGACCCTTTATGGTCACCACTGTAAGCCCCTGACTGCGGAGTTTGCTCTTTACCTCCTCCTCATTGTTTGCCTCTATAGAACCTTTTGTCTCTTTTCCAAGCTTGTCTATGGCCTCATATCCATATTTTGCCATGTCAGTATCTTACCCCTTTCTGCTCCCTCATCCATTACATCAACCAGCATAACACTTATGAGTCAAAAGAAATTCTCACGACTTCCGCAAAGGAGGTAGTTCCGTCTAGCACATACTGTGAACCACTCATGCGCAGCGTGCGCATTCCCTCCTCAATCGCCTTGTCCTTCAATACGTCCGCGCCCTCGCGCCTGCTGATGATCTTTTTGAGTGTGGGCGTCATCCTCATGATCTCGTACACACCGATACGGCCTTTGAATCCCGTATTCTCGCATTTTGCACAGCCACAGGGTTCGTAGATCGTGACATCCTCACTGACATCCACCCCCATGAACTCCTTTTCCTCCTCTGTCGCCTGTTTGGGTTTCTTGCACACGGGGCAAAGGCGTCTGACAAGTCGCTGGGCAATAACGCCGATCACGGAATCAGCGATCAGGTAGGACTCGATTCCCATATCTTCGAGGCGGGTGATAGAGCTTGCCGCCGAGTTTGTATGTAATGTGCTCACCACAAGATGGCCTGTGATGGATGCCTGTACTGCGATTGCCGCAGTCTCCGTATCTCGGATCTCACCGATCATAATGATATCCGGGTCCTGTCGCAGGATAGATCGCAGCGCACTTGCAAAAGTCAACTCCGCCTTGGGATTTACCTGCACCTGATTGATTCCATCAATATTTGCCTCAACAGGATCTTCGACTGTAATAATATTCACATCATTGGTATTTAACTCACTTAACGCCGTGTACAGCGTTGTTGATTTACCGCTTCCTGTAGGACCTGTCACCAGCAGGATTCCATGCGGGTTCTTGATGATATAGTCAAACTGCTCCAGCTCATATGGCTTTAGTCCTAGCTGGCTTTTCTCCCTTGTCAGCGCCATTTTGGCGGTAAGTCGCATAACCACTTTCTCACCAAATACAGTGGGCAGTATGGAGACACGGATATCATACTCCACATGGTCTACCACCTGTGTGATACGGCCGTCCTGGGGTTTTCTCTTCTCGGAAATATCCATGCCGCCTATGATCTTGATACGCGCTATGATGGCGGGGAGTACCGACACATTGTAGGTTGCCTTTTTCTGAAGCACACCATCGATACGGTATCTGACACGGATATACTCCTCCATCGGCTCAATATGAATATCCGACGCGCGTTGGCGCACGGCTAGATCAATCATTTCCTTGACAAGCTTTACGATCGGGGAACTATTGATGTCCTCCTCTTCCTGCACATCCGTCTCGACCTCAAGTTTCTTCTCCTTTGCATACTGGTTCAGAGCATGCTTCATCTCGTCCTGTCCATGATACTTATCGATTGCAAGCATGATGCTACGCGTCGTCGCGACAACGGGCTCTACCTGATAGTTCGTGATTATGGAGATATCCTCCTGCGCATAAGTGTCGAGCGGATTTTCCATCGCCACACGCAGGACATTCTTGTTATTCTCGCTGAAAGCAAAAGGCATCATAGTATACTTTTTGAGAATATTGACTGGCACGAGTTGTGTCACGGACTTATCAATATTGATGTTCTGCAGGTCCACGATCTCGATATTCAGCTGATTGCTAAGCGCCACCGCAATGTCATCCTCGGTGATGATTCCTTCATCGACAAGGATTTCCCCGAGCTTCATGTTACGCTCTTTCTGCTTTGCCAGCGCGCGTTCAAGCTGCTCCTGGGTAATGTTGCCAGTCTCTACTAGCAAGTCACCCAACCGTATTCTTTTTCTATTAAAGTCCATACTATTCCACATCCTTTTCAACTTTTTTCGTCGATTTACGCTCTCTTATTAAATAGTATAGCTTTTTGACTGTCGATTTGCAATAATTATGTTAAAAAAACAGACCGGATTGGACCTGTCATATCATCAGGGTTGCTGACACTGATTTGATAAGCCCTGTCCCTTCTGATTCTTCCCAAAGATCAGCGCGGCAAAGAGTGCATTCATGTCCCCTGGTTCCTGAACGACCCACTCCTCACTGTACCTGTTTGCCGCCTCGTGCATTCCGAGGCGCTCCATCGCATTGACCACCCGCATTTTGATCTGTACTGATGACTGCTTCTGCCATTGGAAAGCATCAATCAGCCGCATTCCGTCCTTATAGATCCTGTCGTAATCTTTGAGTGCGCTTAGCTTCTTAAAATAATCATCCACCCAACCCTGTACATTATATTTATTTTCCGTCTTCTGGTCGATCTCTGCTAGCTCCCCGAAACAATCAGGATATTTTTTGCGCTCCTCCTCTATGATCTCAAGAAGTGTATCAAATGCGCTGTACCAGCATTCATTTATAACATCCCCGCTGTCAAGCGCTTTATAACATTTCGCTGTCATATTTTCAAACATATGCCATTTTATATTTTTTTCCATTGATATTTACCTTTCAGATGTGCGTCACAGTTTGTGGGAGATTAAATCATCCTTCAGATGATTGGCCAAATGAAGGGCGCATAGGAGACAAAGGCATAAAGTGCAATGCCTTAGGTAGCCTGAATTTGGCGCAAATACCACGCAAAGTGATGAATACGACGCTATTGCGTCGTTATGCAGATGTCACGCTGGTTTCACTGCTCCTGTCTCCTTCTCATCTCTCTGTAAAATTTTGAATTTCACTATAACATTTCTATGTAATTTTTGTTCCTCGGCGGTATTGCAAGAACTGTGTAAATTTTTTAATACTCCTGTAATATTTCCAAAGTTTCTATTTTCTATTGTTTGTTTTAATGCCTCAAAATATGCAATATTATTGCCGATTTTTGAAATAATATCCTGTGTCTCATGCCCAAAACTTCCTGTCAAACTCCTCAGTATATCAAGACTCTTATACATAGATAACTCCTTTTGCTCATATTCGAGTATCTTTTGTATAGACTCTTATTACTTATTGTATTGTACCATAACTCCCAAAACACGTCAATCAATCAAACAGGATCTCCTCCACTGTCACAAAGGTATACCCCTCCTTTAACAACTCATCGACCACCATAAGCGCGGCTGTCACGGAGGTGTCATAATAATCATGCATCAGGATAATGTCATTTTCCTTCACCTTGCTGACGATCTTTTCTGTGATACTACTCACATTCTCCGAACACCAGTCCATAGGATCCACACTCCAGAGTACTGGAAACATGTTCAGCTCCTTCTCAAAAGACTTATCCCACGAGCCGTAGGGCGGGCGCACGTACTGTACCTCCTGTCCTGTGATTTTTCTTAGGATTTCGTTGGTCTTGACCAGCTCCTCTTTATAGGTTTCGCGGTTTGTCCCTGTAAGCTGGATATGGCTATATGTATGGTTTCCCACCAGATGCCCTTCCTCTGCCATCGTTTTGATAATCTCAGGATGAAGCTCTGCGTGCTCCCCTGTGACAAAAAAAGTTGCCTTCACACCGCGCTCTTTGAGCCCTTCGAGAAGCCTTTCGGTATAGACAGGATGCGGCCCGTCATCAAAAGTGAGCGCAACGCGCCGGATATCAGCAGCTTTATTGTCGGAGGCCCCCGGATTTGCGGAGGCGATCGCAGGAATCGACTTTGGATACAAAAACGGCCTTACGATGGCCGACAGTGTCAGGCATACACATATAAGGTACAATATATTGAAAATACGATTATAATGCTTCATACGCAAAACCGCCAGCATGCTCAATATTCATAACTATGATATGCAGCAGTGCCAAAAAAAGTTCCTGAATAAAATAGTATTTGATTAAAAACTTAAAATATGCAATCATTATACTATAAACCTGCACACTGCCGCTTCTGGCAGAATATGATATCACAATGGAGACTTTTTATCATGCGAAAGAAAATAATGCTTCTAGTCCTGCTGCTAACACTTAGCATATTTGCCAGCATTCTTCTGGGAAGTGTGCCGCTCTCCCCGCTCCATGTCCTGCGGTGCCTTACTGGGCTTGACACCACCTCCACCGCCTACATCCTTGTCAACACTGTGCGGCTGCCGCGCGCTGCGGGTGCGTGCCTTGCCGGCATGGGACTTGCTGTCTCTGGTGTTATCCTGCAAGGTGTCATGAACAATTCGCTTGCGAGTCCAAATACAATCGGTGTAAACTCCGGTGCCGGATTTGCAGTGATGCTCGCGCTCATGTCTGGCGGAAATTATACTTCAGCTGTTCCCGCCGCGGCTTTTGCAGGTGCACTTGCCACCTCACTTGTCATATTTGGACTAGCCTACATGGCTGACAGTTCCCGGACGACTATTATCCTTGCCGGGATCACAGTATCGAGTTTTCTGAGCGCCGGGATCAACACAGTCAAGCTTCTTGATACTGATATCACTATAAATCTCACGACCTTTATGGTCGGCTCACTGTCCGGAATTACCTTTGACACCCTAAAGCTTCCCGCTGCAGCTATCGTCATCGCACTTTTGCTGTCCTTTCTGCTCGCTAGGCCGCTCAATGTCCTCGGACTTGGCGACGACATCGCGCGTTCCCTCGGACTCAATGTCGTCCTTATGCGGATGCTACTTCTGGTTCTGTCAAGTGTCCTATCTGGCTGTGTAGTCAGCTATGCCGGGCTGTTGAGCTTTGTGGGGCTTATCGTTCCGCATATCTGCCGCAGGCTCTTTGGCAATGACGCGCGGTATCTGCTGCCGTGCAGCGCCTTGATTGGCGCCTGCCTCGTGCTTCTGTGCGATATTTTAGGACGTGTGCTGTTTGCACCTTTTGAGCTTCCTGCGGGTATCCTGATGTACTTTATCGGCGGCCCGTTTTTCCTGTATCTGTTATTCAAAAAGAAGGGAGGGCGCAGGGTCCATGCTTGAATTTTGCCATGTGAGTATCAGCTGTGGTTCTGTCCCGATATTAAACGATATTTCCGTGCAGTTCAAGGCGGGTGAAATCACAACAGTCATAGGCCCAAACGGCTGCGGCAAGACCACCCTGCTCCAGTGCCTAAACGGCTCCTCAAGGGTCACGTCGGGCAGCATCCTTTTAGACGGCGCAGACTATCTTGCCATGTCTGTCAGGGAACGCGCGCGCAGGTTGTCCTTTCTGCCCCAGGTGCGCACCATCATTCCCGCGCTGCCTGTCCGGACGCTCGTGGAGCACGGACGTTTTCCACATCTGGGGTTCTCACGCAGGAAATCCCCAAAGGATACCATTATCGTCGAGAACGCCATGAATTTTGCGCATGTTAGTCCCTATGCTGCACAATATACAGACACGCTCTCAGGCGGAATCCGACAGCGCGCCTTTTTTGCCATGACACGCGCGCAGGACTGTAGTTATATCGTACTGGACGAGCCTACGACCTATCTTGACTTAAGCAGTCAGCGCGATTTTATGGAAATGCTTCTGCAGCTGAAGCAGCAGGGAAGGACAATCATCCTTGTCCTCCACGATCTTGGACAGGCCCTGCGCATCTCTGACACACTTGTCGTCATGCAAGACCGAAAAATAGCTGCCACAGCCTCCCCAAAAGAGTGCCTGCAGCAGCATATTATCGAAGCTGTCTTTGATGTCCGCATAAAAGAATTTTCAGACAGGGAAGGCAGTTACTACTTTTTTTACTGATCCTCACCGCCATACAAAATATCTGAGAGCTTCTGGTATGCCTCTCCCCACCTCGCGTTTGGTTTCAGATTGTACAGCTCCTTCTCAAGGATATAATATCTGCCCTCCTCTACCGCGGAAAGCTTATTCCATGCAGGATTGCAAAGCAGTGTTTCCTCGATGCACTGCTGCACTGCATCGGTATCCTTTCCCTGTATCGTCACAAAGATATAATCCGGGTCAGCAGCGATCACCGCCTCCATACTAAGATCATCAAGCAGGCTGGCATCGTCGTCTGCGATATTGATACAGCCCAGGTCGGCAAGCATCTCACCGCCAACATTCCCATAGCTGCCCTTGGCCTTAATGCCCGACGCACTCGCCCGGAAAAATACAATCGTTGGTGCCTCTTTTCCCTCAAGCCTGCGCTGGTTGACAAGCTCCCGCACCGCATCAATCTGTTTCTGGACTTCTGTGCCATTTTGGGCATACAGGTCTTTGCGGCCTGTAATGTCTGTACAGATCGAAAGCATGTTCATATATTCATTGAAGCTGGACACGGAGAAATATGCCACCGTGATCCCAGAATCCGTGAGGAGCTGTTCCATCTTCAGGTCGGCGTCCGTGTTGGCGCTTGCAATCACCAGATCTGGCTTAGCGGCGATGATCTTCTCAATGTCAGGCGCAATATGGGAACCGATATTCACCACGTCATCACCCAGCTCCAGGTCAAAACTATCCCACGAATCGTTCGCCGCCCCCACCACACTGCCACCGGCAAGCAGCCATATATCCGTAAAGCTACCGATCATCGTAACCACCCTGTCACAGCTCTGCACTGTGACATTCCTGCCAACATCGTCAATAAACGTAATCCCTGGCTCCTCCTGCAAGGTCTCCTCCTCCTGCTGCTTCTTTGCCTCCTTCTCGAGCTTTTCTTCCAGAATTGTACTCCTTGTTTCCCCCTCGCTGTGTTCCTCGCTAACTACCTCAACAGCGTCCGCAGCCGCAGCTGTAGCCTCCTTTGAACCACTGTCTGCAACCGTACACCCCTGCAGAAGGACTGCTGTAAGCGTCATAACCAGTATACACATTTTTGTCTTTGATTTTTTCATAAATGATTTCTCATCTCCTCCACATTTCATTCAGACATCACACAAACTGATTTTTTTCTTCGTCGTAATGATACTCGATCTGACGCAATTTGTCCACTATTTTTTGTAAATCCTCGCCTGTATCCTCACAGAATGCTTCAAGACTGGGATAAAAGTCCCTAAGCTTTAGATTGATATAACTTAGCAGCATGACGGGATCGTTTGGTAACATATCCTTCTTCTCCTTTTCCATCTTTCCTTTTTTTCATATATTCTTTTTTATATTTACAAATTATGCACTGAGGCTCACAATGATGAGTTCGACGCTAAGCACATCTGGCATACGCCCAGTCTTGACGCTCTCCTCTGCCTCCACGCAGGCCCGCAGAGCTGCTTCAAGCTGCGCGAGCTTAAACTGCGCCGCCTGCGGGATATATTTCTTTTTGAGATAATATGGATTAAGCCCGGTCTGGCGGGCAATGTCGCTCTCCTGGTATCCCCTGCCCTTCATCTCCTTCACCTGCAGCAGCATGTGAAACTGGCGGGCGATGAGCGCCAGAATCTTCATAGGTGCTTCCTTTAAGGCGAGCAGGTTGTAATACAGACTCAGCGCCTGCTTCTGCTTTTTCTGCGCGACTGCCTCCACCATGTCAAAAATCTGGTTTTGTATCTGTACGATACACAGCTCCTCCACATCTGCAGCCACAATTCCCTCCTCATCGTACTTATAACAGATAAGCTTCTCCACCTCCCGCCTGATGTTCTCCATATTTGTGCCTGTCCTGTCAAGCAGGAGTCCTAGCGCTTCTGACGTAATCGACTTATTCTCTTTTTTCAGTAGCCCCATAACCCACTTTTTGAGCGTCTCCTCATCCTGTAGCTCACACAGCGCCGCGTAGCCGTTTGCCGTCACCGCCTTAAAGAGCCTGCCGCGCTTATCGACCTCCTCCTCCACAAATATCATGCAAGTGGTGTCTGGCAGTGCCTTGACAAGCGCTGCAATCTGCTCATTCCCGCTCTTAAACCATCCGCTATTCTCGACGATAATCACCCTGTGCTCCGCAAAAAACGGCATCGTGCCCGCAAGATCAACCACCTCGTTTTCATTGATGTCCCTACCCGAATATACACTGCAGTTCATGGTATCCCCCTCGGGCACCAGCGCCTTTTGCAGCTTTTCGCGATACTGCCTGCGCAGATATGCCTCCTCCCCATAGAGAAGATATAGCCTGCCAAGCTGACCGCTCTTGATGTCCTGTACGATTCTTTTCATATCCGTCTCCCCACTTTATAATCAGACGATTAATCAACCTCCTGAAGAAAATTTTCCACCTCATATGTTCCGTTTTTTATCTTTATCATAATGGCTCCTGTGTCCTTCGTGATCCGTATGTCGCTTCCTGTCTCTGTAAGCTTTTCGACTGTCTCTGCGTGCGGGTGTCCATAGCGGTTGCCCTCGCCACAGGATATGATGGCAAGTCCTGGTTTTAACAACGATATCAGCTCATTCGTATTAGAGTACTTCGAACCGTGGTGCGAAGCCTTATAGATATCTATACCCGTCGAAGCAACGGTCGTTCTAAGCCGCTGTGCAGCTGCATATTCCCCATCAGACTCCACATCACCTGTCAGAAGCGCCGTGACATGGTCACTGGTCTCAAGTCTCATAACAAGGGAATATGCATTGCGCGAACTCGCGTCGTAATCCCCCTGCGGGTGCAGCACTTCAAAGCGAAGCCCGCACGCCGCAATTGTGTCCCCGGCCTGCAGACGATAAACTGGTATCCCTCTCATGTCACACAGCGCTGTCAGCTTATCATACGCCTCGTCCTCGATGGCAGCCCCAGATATGCACACCCGCCTGATCCCAATTTCCATGTTTCTAGTATCCGTCTTGTCACTTCCACCCCCAAGCAGCTCCAGCACACCAGATATGTGGTCGCTGTCAAGATGTGTCAGAAACACTGCGTCGAGTTCCGAAACCCCCATATATTTTAGATATGGCACGATCGTATATGCACCAACCTTGCTGTCAGAGGTACTTCCGCCGTCTACCAGAAAATGCTCGCCCCCTGCGCTCTCGATCCAGATACAATCCCCCTGTCCTACGTCCAGAAAAGTCATGGACACACCGTCAATTGGAGAGTCGCTGATCAAAATGACCGCTGCAAGCACTGTCACGAATCTCACGGGCAATGGCAGTCCGACATGGATACCCCGCCGTTCACATGCCTTCTTTCCAGACAGATATTTTCCGTAATGATACATGGCATACAGATAGACTATAACTGTGCCAAAGGCGTAAATCCGCCAAGTATCAACCCTGCCTACAGCCCAGTTTGCAAAAGGCAGCTTCAACGATGCCGCGCACAGCCCATCAAAAGCCGCAAGAAGTGCACGGCACACAAATCCCATAACCGACGCCAGTCCCAGTCCAGGCACAGCGGGCAGACAGCCCAGTCCAAGGCACAAAAGCCCTGCCGCCATCAGAAAAGACATGGCCGGTATGATCACCAGATTCAACAAAAATGAATATACTGGAAACTCATAATATACGCATAACATAATAGGAAAATGTACCAGAAAAATACCAAGACTTCCGCATAGTGACGCAGCCGCTTTATCCCGCAGGCGCCGCTTTTTCCCGCACATGACGGGCTGTAACACCTCGGACAGGCACCCTATACCCAGAATCGCCCCAAACGACAGTAAGAATCCGGAATGGTACAGATATAATGGCTGTTCCAGCAATATAAACATCGCCGCAAGCGCAAGCGCCGTGAGCATGTCGTACGTTCGCCGCAACAGCTGCGCTACAAGCTGCATCCCAAACATAAACACCGCCCTGTATGCCGAGCTGCTCATGCCCGCCATATCCCCGTAAGCAATCATCAGACCAATCGACAATATCGCGCAGACTGGCTTTGGGAGCCATATCCTGCACAACAACCTGTACAGCCCCATGCCCAGCAAGGTGATATGGAGCCCGGAAATCGCCAGGATATGCGCGATGCCGCTTTTCTGAAAAAGCTGTTTGCGCTGCGCATCAAGCCCTGATTTATTTCCCAGAAGTACTGCTTTCATGACCGACGCGTCCTTTGGCGCAAGCACCCTGTCAAATATCTCTTCAAAATGACACCTGATCCTATACAGCGTCTCATGATACAGAGAATACCTGCTGCCCTCCTCGCGTATCCTGGCCTTGTAGAGTCGAAATTCTGTACCTAGAATCTGATAGTACGCCTGTGCATCAAATTCCCCCGGATTGCGCGCCCTGTCAAAATAGGAAATCTCCCCTTCGACGGCAATCGTGCTACCGGCCTTTGGCAATGCAATGCTCTCCTCTTCGTCCATATAGCAGATCACATTGCCGCCTTTTGCCCTTGAAACGTCCTGATCCATACCCGGATACCATATTTGCGCATCCCTGAGCCAGAGCACCAGCGTCTCCTGCTGATATCCGCTCTGGTACTCCTTTTTGTACACCTCCCCCAGCAATGTGATCCGCTCACCCTCCGGGAAATCACGTACCAACTCTGGCGGCGGACAGAACTTCAAATAAAAGAACACAGTCACCACAAATGCTGCGCAGACACAGCACAGTGGTCTTTTCATTATAAATCCTTTCCTCCATACCGCAATCTGTCCGCTATATTATTTCGTCTAATCAATCAGCGACAGATTGCGCTCAAATACCGTGGAAGCCTCGTACTTATCGCGGAACTTCCCGTCTTTATTTCCATCAATGGATATCTGTACTTTATTAATATTGCTAAGCTCCGCAAGAGAATTGACAATCGAGTAGACTGTCACATCCGTAGTCACATTGTTGACTGCTGTAAGCATCGCACTGTCAAAGGTCAGGTAGCAGATATAATCCCTGACCGTGATATTGACCAGCTTTGTATCCGGACTGATAGTCGGATACGTCTCGTCGTTTGCCGGCCCACTGATTAACTGCTCGACTACCAGTTTTTCCATCGGTACATTGGAAATGTCTGCGTTGTGTGCCAACTCCCTGTTGACAGCCACCAGGCCGTCGCCCTCCTCATTAGCAAAATACAGCCGCAGTGTCACGGTGCTCTCCACCGCCTCTACCTGTGCGCCGGCATTGTTTACAAACATATCCGATGTCATTACCCCAATCGCGTTTCCCGATGAATCTGTCAGGGATTCGCCGTTTACCGTGAGCATCACATAATGGACATCCGGTATGTTGGTGAGGCTTCTGACAAGGGCCGCCCGTGTCAGTACCTCCGTTGTTCTCGAAAGCTCCTTATATTTCTCACCGAGCGATACGATAACCTGCTCCCCGTCATAAGAATAGGTAATGACATTGATCCCGCTTGTGAGCGTGGCTTTCAGCTCCTTATTGTCCGGAACGGAACACAGCAGTGTCAGCACCTCCACGATCATATCCTTCGTCTGTGTGCTTGTAAGATAATGCTTCTCCGTCACTAGCTTTGTCTCACTTTTATTCAGATACGAGATATCAACCGGTGTCCCCTGCGGCTCCTCCTTCCTGCACCCGGCCAACAAAACCGCCAGCAAAAGCATCAATCCTAACAGGAAACAAATCTTATGATATTTTTTTAATGGCTTCCAATCCATAAAAACACCTTTCTGTTTCTTTTCACGCAATCCATGCAGCTAGAGGCAAACACCTCACTGCGCAATATAAGTGAGTGGAATCTTGACAAAAAAGATCGTCCCTACCCCTTCCTCACTGCTCACCGTTATGGAGCCCCGGTGTCGGAGTATCGCGCTCTTGGTAATCGCAAGCCCAAGGCCTGTCCCACCGATCTCCCTTGAGTGGGATTTGTCTACCCTGTAAAAGCGCTCGTATATATGTTCGATTGCTTCCTGGGGAATCCCTATTCCTGAATCCGACACCTCAACTGTAAAATACTGGTGGTCGGCGTCGAGTATCACCTTCACCCAGCCGCCCTTGTTATTATATTTGATGCCGTTTTCAACCAGATTGGACAGCGCCAGTGTCAGCTTGACCTCGTCCACCTCCGCGCTCACCGGCCTGCGGCTCTCAAAGATCAGCTTGACGTCCGCCCTCGATGCGATCGGCCCAAGCCGCTTTAACAGCAGCTCGAGCACCGCGTTGATATCCACCACTTCGACCGTGATGTCAGCCGATGTCCTTGTCATCTTCACAAGGGACAACAGATCTGTGATAATCTTATTTTCCCGGTCTATCTCCGCCGCAATATCGATCATAAACTCGCGGTAGAGCTCTGCTGGTACATTCTCCTGTGTGAGCAGGGAATCCGCCAGCACCTTCATCGAGGCCAGCGGTGTCTTGAGCTCGTGGGACACATTGGACACAAACTCTTGTCTGGAATCGTCAAGCACCTTCATTCTTCCCATCATCTGGTTAAAGGCATCCCCAATATGCTCTGTCTCGATGTAGTCCGTGACGCTGATCTCCTCATCTGTGAACCCGTTTTTCACATCGTTGATCGCGTCTGTAATCTTCTCAAAGGGCTTTAGCATTCTGCGGCTTGACAGAAGGGCAAAACCGAAGATGACCACTATCGCAACGATCTCCAGCAGCAGGGCACGGCTCTGCAGATACTCGTAACCGTTCATGATACTGTCCGTTGACACACTGGTGAGCATCGCACCGACAACACGCGGCTTTCCCTCGCTTTTATCCTCTATTGGAACAATGATCTCGATATACCCGGCCTCCTTGAGACTGTTGGACGCGCCCTCTCCTTTCAAGCACTTGATGATCGCCTCTGAGATCAACGTCTTACCCTCACTGACTGCATAGGTATCCTTGATGATTTTAAGCCCGCCGTCAATGATCAGCACGCGCCCGTCATAGAGATTGGACAGCTGCAGAAGCTCCGCATTGACTACATCATTGCTGTTATCTAGCATGTAATTGTATGTAATCAGATGATCCGCGATGATCCGCACCTGCGTCTGTACCTCCGTTGTCCTCGTGGCGACTGTGTTGTCTAGATACCGTTCTAGTATGCCAAAGTGAAGCACGATACAGGGCACGATACCCGCCGCCATAATGATGCAGAACATTCTCGTCTTAAGGCTCCGAAAGCTCGTGACTATTTTACCTTTTTTCATCTTTTCCCAGAGTTTTGCCACTTTTATCTCCCCATCATATTATTTGTAATAATACCCTACACCCCACTTGGTATGCACGTACTTCGGTTCGCTTGGGTTTGGTTCGATCTTTTCGCGCAGTCTCCTGATGTGCACGTCCACTG
>CAJUQZ010000002.1:17700-72168 GCA_910588755.1 uncultured Lachnospiraceae bacterium
TATTGGGGTTGAGCACAAGAAGCTCAAGGACATCAAACTCCTTTGCGGTGAGGTTGACCTCCTTTCCGTTGACATGCAGGCGCCTCCCCTCGCAGTCAAGGCGTAGATCCCCCGCCTCTATGATCTGGGCCTTCTTCTCCTCTGGTTCTTTTGCCTTTGAGCCGGTTCTGCGTATGATCGCCTTGATCCTGGCCTTTACTTCCAGGATATTGACCTCGAGAATGTTAAACGGTTTGGTGATATAGTCGTCAGCCCCGTACTCAAGTCCAAGGATCTTGTCCATATCCTCACCTTTTGCAGTGAGCATGATGACCGGTACATCGGAAAATTCCCTGATCTGCTGGCACACTTCAAGTCCGGTCAGCTTCGGAAGCATGATATCCAGCAAAATAATATCGTATTTTTTGTTCCTTGCCATCTCGAGCGCTTCCTCGCCGTCATACGCGCACTCGACCTCCATATCATCCTGCTCAAGACTAAAACGCAGTCCCTTCACAATCAGCTTCTCATCATCTACCACCAAAACCTTTTTTCCCATTGCCTCTGAATCTCCCAACCTTATATTGCTATATCTTATTTTTATATCGTAATCTTATCTTTTATCTTTGCAAATAGTCCGTCCTTGATACCGTCCACCTTCTTGATCTCATCGATGCTCTCAAAGCTGCCATGCTTCTCCCTGTATTCAACGATCGCCTGCGCCCGACCTTCCCCGATGCCAGACACCGTCGTCAGCTCCACCACTGTGGCTGTATTGATATTGACAAGCCCTGTGTCCTTATCAGCTGTTCCCTGCACTACATTGCCTGACGGATATGTGTACGCTCCCGCCTCCTGCAGCGCCAGCGCTTCCTCCTGTGTCCATATCACGACCTGTTCTCCGTCCACGATCTGCCTTGCCATATTGAGACAGTTCTCATCGGCCTCCGCAGTCAGTCCACCCGCTAACTCGACCGCCTCATACAGACGGCTTCCCTGCGCCAGATTGTACACGCCGGGGAGCACAACGGCCCCACACACATAGATATATACCTGCGGCTGTTTGTCCCCGTCCAGATTCGTACCTTTTGTTGTGCCTTCCGTGCCAACATTTGCTTCTCCTGTGCCTTTTGTACTATCTAAACCAGCGTCTGCTTTTCCTGCGCCTGTCGTACGCTCCAACCCAGCACCTGCCTGCGCTGTGCCTGTCGTGGCGTCCAAAAATGACACATCTGTCATATTTTTATCCAAACTTATCCCGTCAGGGGGCTGCACAGCTGCCTCCCCTGCCGCGAGCGCCATCGTGACGGTATCGCGCTCCGACGCGCAGCCGCCAAGAATAAACGGATCCAGCAGCGAAGCAATCCATACGAACAATACACAGACTAATTTTTTTCCCACTATGCAATTTTTTTTCTGATAAACGTTTTTTTCCTGATGAATTTTTATTCTGTTTTGTAACATGGATATCCATACTCCTTTTCAGAGCCCCTCTATGCATACCCACTCATTATTTTATGCCAAAATGAAATTTATTACAAGTGCGAATTTTGACATTTCAAATACCTATTTTGCCTGGCTGCAAAATTGAAATGCCCGCTCCGCGATCGCAGGACTCTGTGCGAACAGGCGGATTGCCGCCCTGAGTGCCACTTCTGTTATCTGTGGCCCGGCTGATAAAGACGGCTCCCTCTCAGCTGATGCCCTGACCGGAGGGCGCGCCTCCTTGCGATGCCCGGCCATATCCGACGCCTCTGCCGCCTTGATCGTCCGGACATACTCCGCCTTGCCGCTTTGTCTTTCTGCCTCGCTCCCGGTCAATACGGCCCTGACTGCGCTGGCGGCAAAACTGTTTAACTGCCTGAAATAATGTATGACCTTTGCATAGTCACTGACCTGCTCCAGAAAACAGCGTCCATATGCTTCCAGCTCCAGATTCGCTGTTGAGACAGCCTGCAGGCACAGCTTGCACTCGCCGTTGATGTCAGACGCCTCCATCAGAATATCCGGGCGCTGTTTCAACACGGCCTCAAAATACGCCTTCGCCCCGGCTGCATCCCTCTTCTGAAAAAAGTCCGCCATCTTTCTTGTGACCTCTTTTGTCTCCTGTTTCTCCCCGATCACCGCTACCCTGCACTCAAACGCCTTAAGCTTGTTTGCCTGCACCCACACATACAGCAGAAACTCGGAGATAAATCCAAATACACGTTTGTGGTAGTCATCCTCAAAGGTCAGGTCAATGCGCTGCTGCAGCTCAAAAAAAATCGAAAACAGCCATTCGCAGTACGCGTCATACAGTTCCTTCTTAGCCACCATAATATTGCCAAAATACGTCTTATTCTGATGCACCAGACGGACAAACGCCTCGTGGCAGGCCGGATCGCGCGCCGCGATGATGCGCCCTGTCTCGTCTAGGGTTTCTACCTTGTGGTGGGCGCCAAAGCCATCCCGGTAAGAACCTGGAAGCTCGAGCTGCTTTGTCGTGACAATATCATAATCCGCAAGAATCCGTTCATACTCTGCCTCCGAGAAGGCATACCCCGCCTCACTTGTGAGAAAACGCCGGTAGTGGCATACGCCCACTATATCCGCGGCTCTGTAATTTTTCCACACCCAGTAGACCCCTGAAAGCTCCGCGTAGTAACCGTTCAGCGCCGATATATTGTCGCCGGTATCGTCCCCTAAGTACCCGAAATCCTCCTTTGCATTCCTGTGTCCGACGTGGAGCGGTACGTACATCGGATCGCCGGGAACCTCAAAACGCTTGTGCGTCATCGCAAATATTTTCACTGACATAATCGTTGTCTCCTTTAAAAATACAAAAAACACTTGCCATTTATGCCTGTATTATGTTAGGCTTATAAAGTTGTGTGTCTGCTGACTGACACCGCTACACTCTATCCATCCAGAGATGAGACACGATGACCGCATGTTTTCTGACTGAATAGAGCACTGGAATGTGTTTGAAACAGACTCTGCATATTATTATATAATCATAGGAGGATTTGCACAATGCAAAAGACAAATTTAGGAATTTCTGTTGCCCTCATGGGTGCCGGGCTTTATTTCCTGGGCCTGTTTAGTTTTATCCCTGCATTCCTGCTTGCAGCATACGTGCTGCTGCGCGAGGAGAGTGCGTGGCTGAAGAGAAATGCCATCAGAATGGTCGTCATCGTGATCGGCTTTTATGTGCTGCATGTGGGCGTTGACCTGCTTCAGGAGATCTGGGGTGTCGTCAACTGTATCCTGGGATGGATTCCGTTTTTAAACTTACACTTTAGTTTCCCGCTGAACCTGGACAGCATCGCAAACTATATTATTTCATTTCTTGAAAATATTGTGTTGCTCCTGAGCGGATTCAAGGCGCTGTCCGGCAACATGATTAAAGTGGACTTCGCTGACAAGCTGCTGTCCAAACATCTTGATTAGTACTTAGAAACTTGGTAATACCGAAACGTGTTTGCCCGTGTGCATTCAAAAAACAGCCCATAGGGCTGTTTTTTGATTCGTTAGTTCATACTAACCGGTCGGCATCTTCCATGCCTGATGATCCGTGTGCAGCAGCATGTGCGCCTTGTGGGACAGAGGTTTTTCCATGAACTCCTCATAGAGCCGCTGCACGTCCTTATTCTCGTGTGAGAACCGCACAGGCGCTGTCTCGTCAAGTGTCCGCAGGTTTTCGCTCCTTGGCGTCGCAAGCTCGTGTCCGTCCCTGATTGGCTGTCCGCCGCCGCCGACACAGCCGCCGGGACACGCCATAACCTCCACAAAATCATAGTGGACTTCGCCGCGCTCCAAGGCGTCAATCAGCGCCCTTGTGTTGCCAAGGCCGTTCACGACGGCCGTTTTGACCACCATATCCCGGATGTGAAATTCGGCTTCCTTCCATCCTGGCTCCTCGCGCGTGCTCCGGACTGACGCAAAAGCGTCCGCATCGGGATTTTCGCCCGTGATGAGATAGTGCGCAGAGCGCAGCGCCGCTTCCATGACGCCGCCGGTCGTGCCAAAGATCACGCCGGCGCCCGTTGTGCCCGCCATCGGATCATCGCACGGGATGTCCTCGAGCTTTTCGGGATCAATGTGCGCCATGCGGATCATGCGCGTCAGCTCCCTGGTTGTCAGTACGATATCGACATCGTTCCCGGCATACTCCTCATAAAAGAGCTCCATATTGCGCTCGCCCTTTTTCGCGACACAGGGCATGATGGATACAGTCACCATATCCTCGGGCCGAACGCCGATCTTCTTTGCAAAATACGTCTTCATCACCGCGCCGAACATCTGCTGCGGCGACTTTGCCGTGGAAAGGCGCGACATCAGATGCGGGTACTGTGATTTCACAAAACGCACCCACCCCGGGCAGCATGAGGTGAACATGGGCATCTGCTTTGTATCACCTTTCGAAAAGCGCTCCACAAACTCACTGCCCTCCTCCATGATCGTGAGATCGGCAGAAAAAACGGTGTCAAACACATAGTCAAATCCTATTTTTTTCAGTGCGTCCGCGATCTTTCCCATCGTGGCCGTATCGCCCGGCAAGCCGAACACCTCGCCCCACGCGGCGCGCACCGCGGGCGCCACCTGCACGACGGTGACTTTCTTCTGATTCTCGATTGCCCACCATGCTTTCTCCGTGTCATCGCGCTCCCGGAGCGCACCCACAGGGCAATGCGTGATGCACTGGCCGCAGAGGGTGCAGTCGGATGCCTCAATCGTCCTGTTTCCGGACACATACACGCCGGTGCGCGAGCCGGTTCCCTCCACGTCCCACACTTTGATGCCCTGCACCTTGTCGCAGATGGAGATGCAGCGCATGCACTTGATGCACTTGTCATTGTCGCGGAGCAGCGGAAAGTTTTTGTTCCACACAAGCGGCGTCAGTTCCTTCTCATATGGCACGTCAAGAATATTCAGATCCCTTGTTATGGTCTGCAGGGAACAGTTCCTGTTTCTGGCGCAGGTCACACAGTTGCTGTTGTGCTGCGACAGGATCAGCTCCACGGTCTTCTTGCGGTTTCTTCGGACTTTTGGGCTGTTGGTGTACACGATCATACCCTCCTCCGCCTTGTTGTTGCAGGACGTGACGAGCTTCTCCCGGCCCTCGATCTCCACAACGCACACGCGGCAGGCGCCGATCTCATTGATATCTTTTAAAAAGCACAGCTTCGGAATCGGAATGCCCGCGAGATTGGCCGCGTCCATAATGGTGCTGCCCTCCGGCACCTCGATTGCTCTCTGGTCGATTGTAAGTTTTACCATACCGTCTCTCGTCCTCCTTTGAATATTCCATATCCGAAATGGTCACAGCGAAGGCACCTCGAAGCCTCCTGCCTGCACTCTGCCTCCGACATCGGAAGCTCCACGCCCTCAAAGTCACACACCCGCTGGCACGCCTCTCTCTCTGTCATGTTGACGCGCCCGCATGGATTCCTGTCCGACATGTCCGGCGACGGCACATCGACATCGCTCTGGATCACATGGTGGAATCCTAAATACTCGTCAATGTTGGCCGCGATCACTTTCGCCGCCCCGATCGCCCGGATCACCGTCGCAGGCCCCGTCGCGCAGTCGCCGCCCGCAAACACTCCCGGGAGCATGTCAAACCCGCCGTGCCGCTCGGTCTGTATCACGCCTCTGCTGACGGGCACGCCCGCGTCCGCAAAATGCTGCGACTCAATATCCTGACCAATCGCCACGATCACCGTCGTACATGGAATCAGGATATCCGCCTCACCGGTGTCCTTCACACTCGCGCGTCCATTCTTCATTGCGCTGATCATCTGCGGCCGCACCCACAAACCCTTTGCGCTGTATTCCTTGTCTGTCTCAATCCGCACCGGCGCCCTGAGTGTCGCCACCTCCACGCCCTCCGCAATCGCGCCCTCGATCTCATCATGAAGCGCTGTCATGTCCGCGACACGCCTTCGGTACACGATGGTCACTTTCTTCGCGTCAAGTCGAACTGCTGTTCTAACCGCGTCCATCGACACATTCCCGCCGCCGACGACACAGACCTCCTGTCCCTTTAAGTCAATCGCCTTTCCTTTTCCCACATCGCGCAGAAACTGCACCGCAGAAATCACACCGTCCGCGTCCTCGCCCTCGACGCCAAGCTTTTTGTCCGTGCTCGCACCGATTGTGATGAGCACGGCATCGTACTGTTCGCGCAGCGCATTGATCGTGATGTCAACGCCGATCTGCAGCCCGTGCTTCACCTGCACGCCTGTCTCTAGAATCGCGTTGATATCATCGTCCAGCCTGTCCTTGGGCAGCCTGTAGTTTGGTATGCCGTAGCGGAGCATGCCGCCCAGCTTGGGAAGCATCTCGTACACGACCACCTGATGCCCCATCAGCTGCAGGTAGTACGCGGCGCTCAGACCGCCCGGGCCCCCGCCTACAATCGCCACTTTTTTGCCGGTGGACGGCTGGCACTCCGGCGGCGCGACTTTTCCGGCAAGATCCGCCGCCATGCGCTTCAGTCCCCTGATATTGATGGCATCGTCGATCATATTCCTGCGGCATCTCGCCTCACAGGGATGCTCACAGATAAACCCGCAGGTGGTGGGGAACGGATTGTCCTTTCTGATCAGTCGGATCGCGTCCTTGTACCTGCCTTCACGCACCAGCGCTATGTAGCCCGGTATGTCCACGCCAGCCGGACACAGCGACACGCACGGAACCGGCTGCTGGTAATTGCAGCTGCAGCGCCCCCGCTCAATGTGCGACACATACTCGTCATGGAATCCGACCAGCCCTTTGTATACCATGTTCGCCGCCTCGTAGCCGATCGCACAGTCGGCGGACTCCATAATGCTAAGCGCCGTCTCCTCCATCTCGTCCAAAATCTCCATCGTGGCCTTCCCGTCCAGGACGGCCGCTATCATTCTGCCAAGCTGCCCAAGGCCGACACGGCAGGGCACGCATTTCCCGCATGTCTGCGCGTGGCACAGCTCCAGAAACGCCTTTGACATGTCTATGGGGCAAAGGCCCGACGGGCTCGCCTCAATCCTTCTCTCCAGATCCTTATAGAGCTGCTCCACGACGATTTGCGCCCTATTTGGCATGGGAATCTCAAGTCTGCTCATTGACTACCTCCTCATTTTGTAAAAAGCATGTAAGAGACTATGTAAGCTCTTACATGCTATTGTACACTCACTTTTTTGATTTGGCAACCATTGATATTATTTAGACAAAGATACGAAGCATGGGGCTGCGCATAAATACATACTCATGCATAATACTGTGCCTGTGCCATCCACATCTTGTGGTAAACACTACCCACATCCGCCACAAGCTCCTCATGCGTTCCATTCTGAACAATCTGTCCCCCGTCAAACACGGCGATCTCATCACAGAATCGGCAGCTACTCATTCGGTGTGAGATAAACACCGCAGTCTTTTCCGCCACCATCTCGTTAAAGCGCGTATAAATGTCCTGCTCGGCAATCGGATCCAACGCGCTTGTGGGCTCGTCGAGTATCACCACCGGGGCATCGCGGTACAGCGCCCTTGCGAGCGCAATCTTCTGTTTCTCACCGCCCGATATCTCGATTCCCTCCTCGTCGCCGTCCTGCTGGTCTTTTAGCAGTCTGGTATCAATCCCGCTCTTCATGCCCCTCACCCGCACATAGATGCCGGCATCCTGCAGGCTTTGCACCACCCTGTCCCTGTCAAATACAGGACCTGCCGCCACATTTTCCGCCACCGAGAAGGAAAAAATCTTATAGTCCTGAAACACGATGGAGAAAATTCGGATGTACTCATTGTAATCGTACTTGCGAATGTCAATACCATTTAAAAGGATAGCGCCCTCTGTAGGATCATACAACCTGCACAGAAGCTTGATAAAAGTGGTCTTGCCCGCCCCGTTCGCGCCTACAATCGCCAGCTTCTGTCCCAGTTTCAGGCGAAACGACACATTTTTCAACACCATTCTGTCACTGTTTGGATAGTGGAAGCTGACGTTTTGAAACTCCAGTTCGTACTCGTTGTCATAGCGTTTTTCCACCGGAAGTGTCCCGTCATACTTTTCATTCCGAACGTCCATCAACTCATTGTAGCTCTCTAGATACGTATTCTGTGTATTGATATTGATGAGCAGTGAGAATACCACCCCGATCTGCGCTTGTAGCAGCGTGATCGCACTGATGTACTTTGTCACCTCCCCAATCGTGATCATGCCGTAGATCGCCTTGATGCCTACATATGCATAGACTGCAACAACAAATATATTTTGCACCAGGAGCGACCACGCCCTCACCTTCATGCCGTCCCTGATCGCCTTCTTCTGCGCGTCCTCAATGTCATCGCGCGCCGCCGTACCCTTCTTGCGTATCACATCATACAGCCCAAAAATCCGGATATCCTTGCCCATCGCATAGTTGTTGATCAGATTCAGGAAAAACCAGTAAATCCGCCCGCTCTGCACCTCGATCTGGTCACAGTTGTACCGTATCTGCCCCTGCTTTGCCTCGCATCTGCTCCCGACATAGATACTTATCGCCAGAAGTCCCAAAAGCAGACCATAGCTTATTGGCGAGGCGAAAAATCCATACACCACGCCCTCACCGTGATACGGCGTGATAACAAAAAGCCCATACATCGTGGCAACCGACCCGATACAGGAAAACACAGCGCCAAAAAGCCCCATCGTCCGCATCAGGTACTCACCCATTCCACGCATCTTATCGGTGTTCGCATCCGCTTTCGCGATGAGTTCCTGCGTGCTGTTTCTCTCCAGGATATCATAATCCATACTCATCGCCACAAAGCCAATATCCCTGTTCTTACGGTGGGACACCAGCTGCCAGTGCATACTAAGTAAAAGTCTTGTTGCGCATCGCACCAGCTCCATCAGCATCCGGCTGCCCACCATGATAGCCGCAACCGTCAGAACCTCCCGCTGATCCGCGCCCTCCACCAGCATATCTACAACCTGCGCACCCAAAATCATCGCCACAAACGGCATACCTCGATCCACAAGCGTATACAAGACTGCAATGGGAATATATGTTGGGCAAAGTTTGTGTATATTTCCCATATTCCGCTGAAAACACTGAAAAAAAGGTTTTTTATTCTTCATGCGCCTGCACCTCCCCTTCCTTATAATACTGACTCTGCACCGCAAAAACCTCCGCATATTTTCCGTTTTTGGCAAGCAGCTCATCGTGTGTCCCCATCTCTGCAATCCTGCCATTTTCAAGGAAAAGAATCCTGTCACAGAACTTGGTGCTCGCAAGCCTGTGTGAGATAAACAGCGCGGACTTTCCCCGGGTTGCCGCCTGATATTCCTCATACATGCCACTCTCTGCGATCGGGTCTAGCGCAGCCGTGGGCTCGTCAAGTATCAGCATAGGCGCGTCCTTGTAAAGGCACCTGGCCAGCATGAGCTTCTGCATCATACCGCCTGACAATAGGATTCCGTCAGGGTCAAAACTCTGCGTCAGGTTGGTCCGCTCCTTTTTCTCAAGCGCTTCGACATCTTTCCACAAGCCCGCGCGACGCAGACACGCACGCACCCGTTCCATGTCCGTTTCCTCCTCCATGCACGCGGATACATTGCTGGCAATGGAGACGGGTATCGTGTTCAGGTCCTGAAAGATCACTGCAAGGAGCGCATGGTACTCATCCAGATTCAGCGTCTCGATGGAATACCCACCAATCCGTATCTCTCCGCCTGTCGGATGGTAAAATCCGCACAGCAGCTTTACAAGGGTGGTCTTCCCTGCCCCATTATGCCCCACCAGCGCGATTTTCTCCCCTGGCTGAATGGAAAAGGATATGTTCTTCAGAATATCCTCCCCCTCCTCCTCATACCGAAAGGACACATTATGAAACTCAATTGTTGGAAACTGTCTATACCATTCCTCGGGAATACGCATACCCCCCTCCCGCAGAAAACGGTTCGGATAATCCATCATCTTGCGGTACTCGCATATCATCTGATTGCCCTCTAGCAAATAACTGATATAATAACGTAGATTTGCAAACCATTCGGCCAGCCCGGCAACCACGCCAAGTCCCAGCGTATACTCCGCGATGCTCATGGTGCCGCCAAGCACACCCGCCGTCAGGATTGTGTATGCAAGCAGATCCCGCGCCGCGACAAACAGGGTATCGGAAACGTCCACCGCATACTTACGCCGACACTGCCCTGCTGCCAGCGCCATGTTTCTGCCCTCCAGCTTGTCAAACCCCGCGCGGAACCAGTCCGCCATATTATAGATGCGGATATCCTTACCGTTCTCTACGGATGTGGTCTGCTGCTTCAGATAATAGAACCTTCCCCAGATCCTGTATTGCTCATCCATATTCTGTGCCCGTAACTTTCGGTATCGCGCTTCCAACAGGGTGCTCACAACGGACATCGCCACGATCACCGCCATGATCCGCCAGTCAAAAAAAGAGATTGTCAATACATATAGCGCGATGCCAAAAAATGTGGCAATAATCAGCGGATAGTTAATGTACATCAAGTTCACACCGTTCCAGTATATGTTGACTGCATGAGTCGCCCGCATCAGAAGCCGCTGCTGGGCGGGCGATTCTACATTGTCATAATCCGCATGCAGGCTCTTGTGGACAAGCCGCATCAGAAACTCCCTGTTCTGCGCGTTTTCATAATAATAGTCACTCCACGCCCTGACAAACTGACTCCCCATCTGGCAGACCATGTACACAACCAACATGACTGCCATGACCATCAGATAATGACTGACTTTTCCCCTCTCCGTGATGCTTGCGACAGCCGCGGCCAGCGTAACCGTGCCAGCCACACGCCCCACAAGATGAAAAAAGATCGTACCAAGCATGGCAAGTCGCATCGTGGGCTTTACCTCATACAGCGTCTTGTATACAAACCGAATATTACTATACAGCGTATATTTTGTTTTTTTATCCTTATCCTTCATACACACACTCCTTTTCCAACTTTTACACAGCTGCCTTTTGAAAAATCTGCCTGAATTTTCCGTTCACAGTTCTTACCACTGTGCGATGCTCTCTTTCCTTTTACACACCCTTCATTGAATTATCTTACCATATTATTCGTAAAAATAAAAAAATCGTACCCGAATTGTCATTTTTCGTGCACGATTGTGTATTGATCCATTCAAAACGATTTTGAAAACCAGCTATCAGAAGGTCACAGCGGCAACATGATCTCAGTCGAGAACACACCAGGCTCATTAGCGCGTCGGATATAACCATTATATTTTTCCACGACAAGATCGATTCGTTTCATGCCGTGTCCGTGATCGCCCCGCTTATTCGATATAAACTCCGCATCAAGCTTCCGCACCAGCTCCCTGGTGGAGTTGGTAACTGCAATATAGAGCTGCTGTTTTTGTGTACATAGATAAATCCGCAGAAAACGATCTGCGTCCAACGGCATTTTCCTGCAGGACTCCACCGCATTGTCGATCAGGTTTCCTATGATGACACACAGGTCCATGTCCCCGACCGACGGGTTTTCGCCAATCTGCGCCTTACAGCTGATGCGGATTTTCTCTTTCTCTGCAATGCTTAGCTTGCTGTTGAGTATGGCGTCAAGGCTGACGTTGCCCGTCGTGTATTTCACCCTGATCCCGTCAAGGTCTCCCTCTAGCTGGTTTAAATACTTCCGGACCTCCTCAATCTGTCCCATCGCAAGGTGCGCCTTGAGCTTCTGCAGATGATTGTGATAGTCGTGGCGCCAGCCCCGCATCCGCATATAAAGGTCATTTACCTCCTCAACCTGCCTTGACATCACCTCGACCTGATAATTCAGATATTTCCGATCGCTAAAATGAAACATCACACGCCTCCCTGTATTTTGTAAATCATCATAATCATCAAATTATCGGAAAAAATATTTCATGAACGCCTCGTTCAGCGCCCCATAAGCACCTCTGCTGACTGGTATGACTTCGCCACCCTCGAGCACACATTCCTCACGGGTAATCTTACTGACAAACTCGAGATTGACAACCGCCGAGCGGTTCGCCATGACAAAGCGCTCGGCGTCAAGCATCGCCAGCATCTCCTTTAGACTGGCTTTCCACTCGTAAATTTTGTCTACTGTGCGCATTTGCAGATAGTGCCCCTCCACCTTCACATATATGATCTCGCTCCTAGAGAGCCTCAGATTTTCCCCGTGACATCTCACTGCGATATAATCCGCCCTGATGCTTTCAAGCTTTTCCATACATGCGTCCAGCGCCTGCGCCAGTCCGCTCTCCGCGACAGGCTTGACCAGATATCGGACCGCACCGATCTCATAGCCCTCAAACACGTATTCCGTTTTCCCGGTCAGAAACACAATCTGCACATTCCGGTCCGATCTTCTGATCTCGTGCGCAAGCTCCATGCCGCTCATCCCGCTCATGCAGACATCCAGAAAAATAATATCAAATACGCTCTGCCTGTCATATTTAAACAGAAATTCCTCCGCGCTCCCGACAAACGTGGTGCTGAGCCGGACATTCCTGGTCCTTCCCCACGCTTCCACCATCTTCCCATAATAGTCATACAGCGCTGTCTCATCCTCTACGACCGCCACCCTGATCAGCATAACCGCTCCCTCCTCTTTAGAGCGTATTTGACAATTGTCATCTGTCGAAATCTATGCGCGCAAAAATGCCCTGTACCCACGCACCGCCTCGTACACATCGGCCTTGCTGACAACCTCGTACGGTGCGTGCATGTTCATCACAGACACGCCGCAGTCGATCACGTTCATCCCATACTCCGCCATGAGGTGCGCTATGGTTCCGCCGCCGCCCACATCAACTTTTCCAAGCTCTGAGAACTGATACATCACACCCGCATCGTCCATGAGCCTTCTGATCTGTGCCACATACTCCGCATTGGCGTCACTCGCCCCCCGCTTTCCCCGCGAGCCGGTGTATTTGTTAAAGGCAAGTCCCCCTGCTAGAAACGCGGCATTGTTTTTCTCAAAAGCGCTGGCATAAAGTGGATCAAAGCCAGCACTGACATCGGAGGAAAGCATCCTGGAATTTGCCAGCGCGCGGCGCACCAGCAGCTGAGAATCCCTCTCCGTCAACGCGACAAGCTCCGCCACCGTGTTCTCAAAAAAGCGTGATGCCATTCCGGTGGCGCCGACATTTCCAATCTCTTCCTTGTCAACAAGCAGACAGCACAGCGTCGTGTCAGTGACCTCGTCCGCCATGTCAAGCAGCGCAAAGAGGGACGTGAACGCACATACTCTGTCATCGTGCCCATACCCTAGAATCATACTCCTGTCTATGCCCAGATCCCTCGCCTTTCCCGCGGGGACGATCTCCAGCTCCGCCGAGAGAAAATCCTCCTCCTCAATTCCGTAGGTGTCTGCAAGAATCCTGATGATATTGGCCCTCACTGCCTCTTTTTCTTCCATTTTTTCTGCATTTTCTATCTCCCCAGTCTCCTCTGTCGTCCGCCCTGTTGTTTCAGACGCCCCATACTGCTCAAGCGGGGAATTTCCAATAAGCAGATCCAGATCTTCTCCTGTGACAACCTCTGACGCTTTCTTCGTCATCTGCTCCGCGGCAAGGTGAATTAGCAGATCCGTGATCACAAACACTGGATCGTCCTCCCCTTCCCCGATACACACGTGAACATTCGTTCCATCCTTTTTTGCAATCACCCCATGAAGCGCCAAGGGAATCGTCGTCCACTGGTATTTCTTGATGCCACCATAGTAATGTGTGTCAAAATACGCAAGCCCATCCTTCTCATATAAGGGATTTTGCTTAATGTCGATTCTAGGCGAGTCGATATGCGCGCCGAGAATGTTCATTCCCCCGGACAACGGCTTGCGCCCTATCTGAAAAAGCGCGATACTCTTATCCATCTGCACCGCATAGAGCTTGTCTCCCACCCTGACAGGCTTCCCCTCCTGAATCACACTATGCAGCTCTCTGTAGCCTCTGTCCTGTGCCATCTCCACGGCAAGCGCCACACACTCGCGCTCTGTCTTGCCCTGGTCAAGGCATCTTTTGTAAAGGGCGCAGACCTCGTCCGCCCTCTTTTTGTCCTCCTGTGTGTAAGTACGCCATAAATTCTCTTTTTTCATAATTGTTTGCTTCGTCCTTTCCTGGATTTTATTATTATAGATTTTTCGTGCTTTGATGCACATATCAATCCATTTGCTATCACCTGACAATTCCCAAAAGGCATATCCTATATAAGCGATATGCGCTCAAAGCTGACTTAAAAATTCTTCAAAAGCGTTTTTATCCATAACAAATTTATAAAAAGAAACTGAAAATTCCTTCAACATCTTTTTAGAAGAAGAAATCATACAGAATGTATCCGCTTCACAATCAAAACTGAAATTTTTACCGGCATCTATCCCCTGCTTTTCAATAAATGCAGACGCAACCCTTTCCCAATCATAGCCATTTCCTGACATACGATTCCCTGCAAAGCAATCGCAGTTTAGTAAACCGGCCTCCAGACTTAACGTATAGCTCCCATACCCTGACGACCAGCGAAACGGAGCAAGCATTTCCTTCAGCTTCTTATCCATATCTCTTGGTTTTGGATATTCAGATTGCCGCTCACCAACGGTTTTTTCATAGTTTAACGCAATCCCCCGCGTCTCAAGCACAAAACGAATCCTGACTTCTAAATCTACCCGGGAGTGAAATATCCACTCTGGTACTCCTGCCTCCTTCAGTTCAATCCGTCTCTCTTTTGTAATTTTTATTTCTTTTTCTCCCTTCCACATACGCAGTTCAGGAGACAAGAAAGAGATGTTTTCATAATCCGAATCCTTCCACTTATCATAATGCGGATCGCTGAACAAAACCTGCCAGCGCCCTTTTTCGGAAAAGGGATGACCGATATGTTCCGGTGCAAACATTCTCCCCGAATGTATGATGACCTCCGGCTCCTGGGGAATCTGCCCTGCATAGGAAAAAACCTCTATCAAATCTACATTTCCAGCCTGTATTTCAATCAGTCTGCCAAAAGCATAAATATCCTCCAAGTGAAATTTATATTTGCTATAATCAAGCTTATACTCATCCATATGATCTGATGACAAATAAAGAGGAATCATAAAAATATCACCCGGATGAACCTCTGTTGCCTTTCTTCCCATAATCAGGCCCCCCTTATCCAATAAGAAACTGTAAGCAAATAACAGTGCGTTAACCGTGCATTTCTGCTCCGCTCCGTTTTTAGGCCCGCAAAAACACCTTGCCCTGTCATTTCCTTACAGTTTTTATCATCCTTTTATCTATATGTATACCAGCCTGCAAATCCTTATCAGAGAGAAAACTTATGCGCCTGCTCCATCAGCGCCTCCGCAACTGTTGACAGGTTCTGCGTCATGCCTGTAATGTCAGTGATGACACTATCCTGTGTCTCCACGGCCGCCAGCACCTCCTCGCTTCCCGCCGCATTCTCCTGGGACGCCGCTGATATGCCCTCGATCATCTCCACGATGATATCCTTGCTGCCTGTCATGTCACTGCCAGACGTATAGAGCATGTTGACGCTCTCCTGGACGCTCTCAAGGCACTTCTCAATCTGGATAAAATTCTCCCTGGTATCGCCCACACTGCGCTCCTGCTCCTCAAAAATCTTCTCCATGCTCTCCATGTTCTGCGTCGCGTCCGCAGTCTTTTCAAGCAGCTCCTGTATGATCGTCCCGATCTCGTTTGTCAGGTTGTTGGTCTCCTCCGCAAGCCCCCGGATCTCCTCCGCGACAACTGCAAAGCCCCTTCCCGCATCTCCTGCCCGCGCCGCCTCGATCGCCGCATTGAGCGATAACAGATTGGTCTGATCTGCTATCTCGTTGATCTTCTGGCTTGTGACTTCGATCTTCTGCGCCTGCTCGTTGTTCTGCTGCATCGCTTCCCGCACGTTGGCGATGCTCTCCCGGCTTCTTGCCGTCTTTTCAATCAAATCCTTAATCGCCGCAAGACCGTTGTCCTTCACCCTGCCCATCTCATGGGCGCTGCTCCTTAGGTTCTCGGTATCGCTTAGATTGCGCACGATCAGTCCGTCGAGCTTTGCAACCTCATTGGCGCTGGTCGTCGTATCCCCTGCCTGCGACATCGCCGCGTTGCTCAGGTCGCTCATCGTCGTACTGATCTCGTCGGAGGAACGCTTTAACTGCCTTGTCTGGTCTGCGAGTGTACTTGCATTGCCGGAAACAGTGGTTGACGACTGCTCAATCTGCATGACAATTCCACGCAAATTATCAAACATCAGTACGATATTTCTGCTGATGCTGCCAATCTCATCTTTTCTCGTCTTCATGGCGCGCACACCTGCCATGTCCCCCTCTGTCAGATCATAGCGCGCAATCCGGTGAATCTCCGCAACTGCCTTTTTGAGCGGAACCACCACCAAAAACTCCATAAGCAGCGCCAATATCACCAGCGCTAAGATTCCCACCAGAAAACTCACCACCGTAACTGTCCGGACGGTTCCCACAATCTGTGCCCGCGCCTCGTCCATTGTGATTCCAGTAACGCGCACCACCTCTTTTTCCATCATTTTGCATGATATGACATTGTTGATGGAAAACGCAATCGTGAGAATGACAAACATAAAAACAGTAATGGTTACTATAACGGACACTTTCCTGTAGGTTTTGTTCTCCATATGCTCTGTCCCCCTAATAGTTTGTTATTTTTTACACACTATTAGTATAGAGGATTTTTCACCCAATTTCAACCCTCTTTCACAGGCAGCTGCACAAGAATAATCGCCGCAAAGACAAGGGTGCAGCCAAAAAGTTCTCGCACGGTCAGCGCCTGGTGCAAAAGTAGCCAGCCGGCGAGCACGGAGATGACAGATTCCAGACTCAAAATCAGGGACGCAGCCGTGGGATTCATGCCCTTCTGGCCAATAATCTGGAAGGTGTATCCCAGACCACTTGAGAGCGCGCCCGCATACACGATTGGAAGCCATGCTGCTATCAGCGCTGACATGTCCGGCCGCTCGAGCAAGAGCATCATGACCGTCCCCAGCACCGCGTTCACCGCAAACTGTACACAGGAGAGCTTCACACCATCCACCAGCGGCGAAAAATGATCCACAACCAATATGTGCACAGAAAACACTGCCGCACAGCCAAGGATATAGAGATCCCCCTTTTGCACGTGAAAATCCCCTTTCGTCATGCACAGCAGATAGAGCCCTGCCAGCGCGACCACAACGGCAAGCCACACCCTGACGCCTGTTTTCTTTTTCAGAAAAATGCCAAATACCGGCACGAGCACAATATACATCGCCGTGATAAACCCAGCCTTGCCAACCGTCGTGTACTTCATACCCGTCTGCTGGAGTGCACTCGCGGCAAAAAGGCATATGCCACAGCATATGCCACCGATTAACAGTGTCCTGCAATCCTCTTTTTGCCATCCCGCTTTGTCCTTTTTCCTGCGCCCCCTATCCATTACTGCCACCCACGGCAGCAAAACCGCCAGCGCCACCACATTGCGCGCTGCGATAAAGGTATACGGCCCTACATAGTCCATTCCAACGCTCTGCGCGACAAACGCAAAGCCCCATATTGTGGCAGCCATAAATAATATTATGGACTGCTTTAATTTATTTCTGTTCATAAATCATCCTTCTGGAAGTTTTCGCCTTTATACGATTTCCCCCTCGTAATTTCCCGTAATCTCAATCGTGTTGCCATCAGGATCCTTGAGGCAGAAGTAATAATAGGGATTCCCTGTATTGATATAGCGGATTTTTGTCAGGTCTGCCGCAATACCGAGGGATTTTACCCGCTCATATTCCACCTGCAGGTCCTCCACGCTCAGGTTAATAACCACTTTTCCGCAGTTTGGCGTCTCCACAATCGACGTAAGATCATCATACAGCGCGCAGTACGCGCCCTTCGTCTCCACCTCATCAGAATGTTCCCTGTCATATCTGCCATTCATGATGGAAAGTGTCAGCCCGTTGATGTCAAATACCGCAAAACGGTCTTTGTTCCGGGCAATGAGCTCCTTCTCAAACAGTGCCCTATAAAATGATATGCTCTGTTCAAAATCCTTAGCGTTCAGATAAATGCTTCCGTATGTAATCATGTCTTTTCCCTCCTGAAATGTGTTGTTTTTCACTGCTGACCTGCCCTTTTTCAGCAGATCATAGACATCATACCATACAGAATATGACAACAGAATGTCATATTTCGTTTTTTATTTCGCTTTCTGTTTCATCCCCTCTGAATAGACATACTAAAGCCTTCTCCCAACCTAATCTCCTCCACTATTCTTCATACCATCTGGCCATGCCAAGGATTCGCCGCCTGACCTCACTGCGGATCTGTGGCGGCGCAAGCACTCTAGCCGACGGTCCAAACCCAAGAATCACGCCGTACACCCAGTCGTCCACGTCCGCATGCATGTGCACCATAAAATTCCCATCTGGTAAGACTTCGATCTCGTCCTCCTCAAACCGGTCATAAATCCGGTATGCCTCCTTTTGGTCAATCCAGATATCAATTACTGTAAAGGGCCTGCACGCCTCCTCTTTTTCCTCCTGCGCACAATCCTGCCTTGGCACAAACAGCTCGTCTAGCACTTCAAGCCGTTTCATGCGAAACAGCTTAAAAATCCGCCACGCATTCCGCTCCCTGCAAAATGCTTTGAGATACCATGTGTATTCTTTAAATAAGAGCTGCACCGGCTCGACCGTGCGATGGCTCATTTGGCCACTTTGACCGTAGTAGTCAAACTGTATCAGCCGCCGCCCCAGTATCGCCTCCCTAATATTTTCATAAAGCTGTTTCCTGCGCCCGCTCCAGTCAGACAGATCGATGGCAAGCCAATCCACAGGATCTGTCCTGAAAAACGCCCCAAGCTTTTGCAGGGCGGTGTCCTCTTTCTCCGCCCCAGTCTCCCGAAGTGATATCAAGCCCGAAAGGATTTCCTGCTGCTCCTTTTGTGTCAATAGCATCTTGTCAAGCACAAACTGCTCTGTCAGACAGATTCCGCCGTTCTTTCCCTTTTTCGCATAAATCGGTATTCCGGCAGCACTAAGCGTATCCATGTCGCGATAGATGGTCCGCACAGAGACCTCAAAGCGCTCCGAGAGCTCCGCAGCGGTCACAGTCCCCTGCTTCATCAATATATATACCATTCCTAACTGACGGTTGATCATAAGCCTCTGCCCCATTTTTCACATCAATCATTTTCGCTCAAACAGCGCGCTGACCTCCAGCTTATCCAGAATCCCCTGCGCGTCCACCCCCGGATGTGTCACATAGATGCGGCAGATCTGTTCCACAAATTCGCTGCCGACACCCAGTTTTTTCGCAATCTGCCCCACGCTGCGCCCCGCGCGCATTTCCCTGACAATCGTCTCCACAGTGGATTTGAGGTTTTCTGCACGGATTCCATCTGGCAGTCTGTTCTTTGTAGCCTCATCACTCCCTGCCAGTTCGACTTTGCGGATTATCCACCTTTTCGTCTCCTCCTCTATTTCCAGGACAGCCATTGTCACAGGCTGCCAGAAGCGCCGCGGCCCGCAGCTGCCAGGATTGAGATACTGCACGCCGTCTACAACTTTTTCTTCATACTTATGCGAGTGGCCGTAGATAAACAAATCTGTCTGGTCTAAGTCCTTTTTTCGCTGCTTTTTGTCATGCACCATATAAATCCGCACGCCAAACAGTGTGAGCTCAAGCGCGCCTTCAAGCCCTGACGCCCACTCCTTGTCATTATTGCCGCGCACAACATACACTGGCGCAATCTTTCTTAGCTGGTCTAAGATTTTCTGGCTGCTTAGATCCCCACCGTGCAGAATCACCTCGCAGTTTTCTAAGATTTCTATAATCTCAGGGCGCAGCAGCCCGTGTGTGTCCGACAGGACCGCGACTCTGTGCACACCCTGGTTTTTGTCTGCGACCATTTCCTCAAACTCTTCAATCCCCATCGGTAGTCTTGCCTGTCCTGACATATGATACCCCTTTTCGCTGTAAAACAATTCTCTTTATGCCCTTTTCCAGTATAGCATATCTTATTATGAAAGTCATATTTTATTTTAAATCCTATCTGAATTATATTTTGAACCAGTCAGAAAAGTGTCAATTGATGAGCGTCAAAGCCGCCCCGGCAAGCAACAGCACGGCAGGCACAACGTACTTTCTCGGGTGATGCCATAGGTCATTTTCAAGTTTCCAGCCCCGTATCGGAAAGAACCACTCCATCAGCACAGAACCAAGTGCGCCAAGCAGTGCAAACACAAACGCCGCCAGCACCGACGCAGCCGTAACGCCGCCAGACTGCAGCCAGAGACTGCCGAGGAATATCAGATCCGCAGTCAGATTGCAGCAAAATATAAACAGCATATACGGCACACAAAACGCCCTCCACTGCCCGGGCAGCGCACGCATCGCCTGCTCCAACGAGGGATCGCATGACAGCAGAATACCAATCGGCGTATTGACGGACAGAACTGCAAACCCGATTGGCAACACAAGCTGCGTCTGAAGCTGCCCGAAAAAGGCTGGCAGCACACAGGCAACACCCCACAAAACCACTGTATTAAACAGATAATTTGTATGGAACCTCAGATAGCGGAACAGATAACGCCACACCCAAGGATGCCCGCTGCTTTTGATATGGTAGCCACCTTCGCTATCCTGGCGGTAAAATGCATACGCGCTGGTTCCTGACAGGACCAAAAACGCTGACAGGGCGCTTGCAGCAATCACCATCACAAATACCGCCCGCTGCCACAGCAGGAGCATTGCAGCGGCAACGATGACGCCCCAGAGCACGCCAGCCACCCAGCGCATTTCCTGCACATGGCCACGTTTTATCGCACCGCAGTGCGCAGTAGACGTTTGCAAAGCATAGTGTTTTTCCCATATATGGACACGTTTTGTCGCACCGCAGTGCACAGCAGACGTTTGCAAATCATGGCGCTTTCCCCACGCATAGACACACGCTGTCACCAGAACCGCATTGACAGCACATGCTATGATGCACACAAGTCTGAACAAAACAGGCGTCCCGCGCCATGCCGTAATCCCCAGCACCACCGCCAGCAGGAAGGCCGTCTTTGAGAACAGCGTATAGGTCCCCATCGCGGACACATATGCATATACAAGCTGGCGGTTTTCAAATGGAAGCATGAACATGTTTTTCATATTTGCGGCGTTGTCCTCCGAGGACAGGGCGCGCCACATCACACCGGCGCTAAATGTACTGACCATAAGATACATCACCGACGGAGACACCTCCAGACGGCACCCGGCTATGCGCAGTCCCCAGAACACCATCAAGTCTATCATAAGCACCTTCTTCAAGTGCTCGTATTTTACGCCAAAAAGTTTTTTTGCAAACATTTTATACATCATTCTCATAATGCAGTGCCTCCCGAATCGTCGCAGCGCTTACATAGGTCCCCTCAAAGCATTGTCTGATCTGTCCTTCTTCTAGTACTATAACTCTGTCGGACGTTTGCGTGATGCTCTCAAGGATATGGGACGATAGCAAAACCGTACCGAAATTTTTATATTCGACAATCTGCTGGTACAAAAACTCAGTGCCCTGGAAATCCAGCCCGTTTACTGGCTCGTCGAGCAGAAGCAGCTTGGGCCTGATCGCAAACGCCGCGATCAAATATGCTTTTTTCCTGTTGCCGGTCGATAAATCCTTTAAAAGCACATCTGTGTATTCCCCAAAGTGAAAGCCCTGTATCAGCGCCTCCACCGCACCTGCATCCAGGCTCCTGCAATGATACGCCGCAGCCACATATGTCAGGTATTCCCGGAATGTAAAATACTGGAATGAATCATCCTCGGCAAACACCGTATAACGGCAGGTCTTGAATGCCCTGTCACGGAATTTGATATCCTGCCCGCAAAAGGAAACCCTCTCTGCGGCGCATGAAGTCAAAAGCCCTGACAGCACCTTCATGAACGTCGTCTTCCCAGCTCCGTTCAACCCGATAAGCCCCACCACCTCGTGCTCTGGCAACGCCACGGAAAAATCAGACAGTACATTCTTCCCGCCGCTGTACCATGCGTTTAAATTCTGTATCTGAAGCATAAAACGACTCATTTGCTCTGTCCCCCTTCCTGCCTAATCCCGATTTCTTTCCTTTTTCCACACAGCGTATGCCGAGTACAGACACACACCGCCAAGCAGCGTGTAGAACGCCGCCATCTCCACACTTCCCCGCACCCCGCTAAAGATAGCCGCCGCAAGCCAGACAAGGGCCAGAATCCCACGAATATATACATGACGCATATTTTTTTCCTCCTGTTTTCAACTTATTTGTCTTTGTTTTTCTCTTGTAGTCTTATCATATACGAAAAGAACGCACTGTGCCAGACTGTCCGCAATCGGTCGGTTTTTGACCACAAAAAATGGGATCGCTTTTTTGCACACCTACTGTGCAGCAAAGCAATCCCGCAGCAATCTGTCTTTTGTCTCTTTATCTGACCAAAATCCCCTGATAGGACAGCGTCGCAACCGCCTCGAACACGCCGTCCGCACACGTAGTCCGCACCATTCCGTCATATTTGTCCGCGGCGGTCTGCGCGCTCTTTAATCCCCAGCCGTGCAGCCCGCTCTCTGCCTTCGTCGTCTTCAGCACACCGTTTTCCTGTACTGGTTTGGTGCTGCAGGCATTCACCACCTTGATGACCAGCATCTGATGAATGCGGCGAACCGTTAGTCTGACAAAGCGCGGAGCGCCCTCTGGCACCTGACGGGCCGCCTCTAGTGCATTGTCCAGCAAATTTCCCAGAATCGCGCACAGATCCGCACTTTTCAGATTGGTGTGGCGTGGAAATTCGACCTGTATCTGAAAATCAATCCCTTCCGCTTTTGCAGCACAAGCCTTGCTGTTAATCAGATAATCCAGTGTCTCATCTCCTGTCCAGACCGTGTCCTCTAGACCGCGCACCGGCGCCTGCAGCGCGTCGAGATACTGCACCGCCTCCTGGTATTTTTCGCGCAAGAGCAGCTGGCGCAGCGCTCCGACATGGTTATGAAAATCATGAAACAGCTTTGCGTTGACCTCATAGACACTGCTAAGCGCTGTATAGTCCCGCTCCAGCAGCGCCGCCTGTTCGGATTTGAGCGCTGCCAGCCTGCGCTCAACCTCATACTGACGGTTTATATGAAATACCAGCACGGACATCATCAGGACAACCGCCAAAACCGTCCACTGTTCAAGCGTACCAGACGGTATCTCCAAAACAGTCTGCTCCGACAGTGTGACCACTGCCAGAAAGCCCGCAAGAACGACCGCAGAGACCATGCGGTATGCACTCCCAGCCACCATGTCCCGCACAGCCAGCAAAACTATTGTCAGGACAGCCAGCAGAAGATGAAACAGACCGACCGCCGCCTGCCCCCCGAATGTAGCGCTGTTCAGAAAATCCGGCGAGCGAAACAAAATGCCCATACCAGCCGCAAAAAGAAATTGCCAGAAAGCGACGGCAATCTCATAAAAAACACTGACAAACAAACACATTCTCCGCCCTGCCCCCGGCACATGCCCAGCACAGACAGCAATCCACACTGCTTCCAGTGCAGTACAGAAAAACGCCGGCAAACCAACCCGTGACAAAAACATTGTGAAAGAAATAACAATCCCTGCTGCCCCAGCCGCACAGGCTGCAATCCGCTTCTTTTGTAATCCCTTCATTCGAAGCAGAATAACAGTCAGAGACAGTCCTGCGATGACACGCACAACGCCGCACACTGCGCCCGACAGCACTGCTGCCGCGCCGATCATATATGACTCCCCCAATACGCGTTGACCTGCGCCTTCACATCCTGCAGATGGGCGCGGCTGATCGCAAGGGATACTCCGTTTTTCAAAACCGCCTGACCATCCTTCACCTGCATCATATGGAGCATGTTGACAATGCAGCCCCGGTCAATATAGAGAAATTCCTCCGCCCCCAGCTCCTCATAGACCTGCTGCAGGCTTTTTCGCACCCTGGACACACCCCCGACAGAAGTGATGCTGGCGTATTTGCCGTCGCGCTCGATGTACAATATATCTTTATATGGTATCTTTTCAAGCCTGCTGTTGGTGCAGATCGTATATACCCTTCCCTCCTCTATGGCAATCAACTTGAGTGCATCCGTCACCGCCCCCGGCAGCCGCCTGGCCGTATCGTCCTTTGGCACATAGCGGAAGATGGACAGCTCAAAGGCGTCGATCGCGTACTCGATATGGGACGTGATAAAGATGATGCGCACATCGGGCAAAAACGGTCTGATCTGCTGTGCAAGCTCCATACCCGTACTGCCAGGCATCTCAATGTCAAGCAGGATCAAATCATAATAAAAGCTGTCCTGGGTAATGTCATAGAGCAGGTTTTCGCTGTCCGTGTAGGATGTGACTTCCCCCATACTTCTGCACTGCTTTAGACATTCCTCCACAATCCCGCTGTGCGCACTGACTGCGTTCTTATCATCATCACAGACTGCAATCTGTATCATGGTATCAACTCATTTCTTTCTATTTACGTGTTGCTTGTTTCTTCCGCACGGCCAAACCGAAACGCCTCAAAATCAAATTTGCTTCCCGGCAGGAACAGAAACGTCAGTTTCCCCTTTCCAGCAAAACAGATCTCTGGAAAAGTTTGCTTCGACACTGCTCCCGCTGTGGCCGCTCCTTGGGCAAACCGGACAATGTGCTCCTGCGCCATGCCTTCGCCCGCCTCCATACCAGACAGGCCCTCCTCTGCGCAGGGCGTAAACGTGATGTGGATTTCATTGGCCTGCAGGGGTGTATATCCCCATATTTCAATATGGGAGGTTCCCGCATCGCCAAAATCCATATCCGTGTATTCTAGCGTCACATTATTCCCGATTCCAAGGACACGCTTATCTTCTATGTAAAAACTGTCCCCATAAATCCTGTCCGCCTCCGCCGCGGTCAGATACAAATAACCCTTTTGCTGCCTTGCAAAACGAAAGCCTCTTATGTGCACCTTGGCATTTAGGCAGAATGCCAGTGTCACGACACCCCTCACGCGCTCTGGCAGCTTCCAGCACTCCTCCTGATAAGTGTTCCATATCGATGGTTTTTGGTAGACCACAGTATCCAGCAGACGGCTTCCCTCCCTCTTTGGGTGTCCAATCCAAATCTCAATCGGATAAGCCTCCCCTGACAGGGCAAAGACTGACATCGTAATCTCGTCGGAGCCAACATCGCCAAAGTCAATATTTTCATAGACAACACCGCTTCTCCCGTCCCGCGCCGTGGCAATCCCCTTCTCGTTTCCATTGCCGATCTCCCCTATGGTATCGGTATAAAGACCAGCGCTGATCTCCTGATATGGGTCAAGAAAGCGTCGTCCCAGCCCACAAGCCTCCAGCTCCAACTGGGATATCAACGTGATGCGCCCCTGATCATCCCGCGCCATGCAGCGCACCCGGAAGGGGCCGTCACCCAGCGCACGCACCATCACACGTGTCTGCAGCCCCCCGCCCTCTTTTGATTCCTTATTGCTGACAATACAGGCATGGTTCACTTCAATCCCGCCATCGTTTACCACCCTCCAGACCAGCTCTTTTACGTCCGCCCCCGCTGGACAGACCACTGCGTCAATCACCGTCTCTGGTTGCTGGCTGGTCAGAAGGCCGCTGCCCATCCTGCGAAGCTCGATCTTTCTTGCAGGAACCGGAAGCCTGACCGGCGTCTGGCTGGTTTTGTCCTGCGGCAATATCGGAATAAAAATCTGTGCCGACTCTAGCCCATTTCCCTCCACGTGGACAAAGATCCCGCCAACCTCTCTGCCTGCGCCAACCACCGCGAGCAACTTTCCCGAGAATAATTTCCGACAATCTGACTGGTATGAGTCATAATCCGTGCTGTCCCCGTTGTCCAGTCCAAGCAGTCTGCCGCTTCCCTGCACGTTCACCCGAACATAATCCGACGCGTTCTCCACCGGATTTCCATTTTCATCCAATGTCTCTATCGTCAGGAAACACAGTTCCCCACTCCCTGCATGCAGCACTTCCCGGTCCGGCGACAGACGGATTGTTTTGCTATCGCCAAAGGAGGTATGGCTGTCCCATGCCGTCTCCATACCGCTGTCATCATACGCCACCGCGCGGATTGTTCCCGGCTGATAGCGCACCTGCCAACTTGCAAGCAGCTTCTTTCCATGCGCATGGTCAATCACCTGCCGGCCCTGTGACACACCATTGACAAACAGCTCTACGCTGTGCTGGTTTGTGCACGCCCGCACATCAATCAGCTGTCCCTCATTAAAGTCCCAGTATGGAAACAGGTGCACAAGAGGATTTATTTTTGCATCTGTCCACTCCGCTGCAAAGATATAGTAGGAGTCCTTTGGAAATCCTGCGGTATCAATCTGCCCAAAATAGGAATTTTTCGTGTGATACGGCGTCGGTTCACCAATATAGTCAAACCCCGTCCACAGAAACTGTCCGAACGTGAAATCCGCGTCCCGATCATCTATAATGCACTTTTCGATACTTTTTGCCCCCCAGCTGGTTGCGGAATTTCCGAGCGCCGAGCACTGCTCATCCTCGTCCGCAAGAATTGACCTGGCTGCCGGAAAATGATAGATTCCACGGCTCTGCACGACGGACGCCGTCTCACTTCCATAAATTACCCAGTCAGGATACTGCGCATGATGCGCCCTGTAATATTTCTCACCGTAATTATAACCCGCAATTTTTAAGATATCTGTGCACCTTCTTGCGCTCTCCCAGAACATATTGTTAGAGCCAATCGTGATCTGCGTCATCCTGTCATGTCTGCGCACCCAACCCGCAAGCCTTTTTGTAATCTCCGGTCCCCGCCTCTCATCGGTGGTATCGCTGATCTCATTGCCAATTGACCAGAGCATCAGGCTTGGATGGTTTCTATCCCTGCGCACCCAGCTTGCGACATCGCGCTTTGCCCACTCATGAAAAAAACGCCCATAATCATATGGTGTCTTTGGGGACTCCCACATGTCAAAGGCTTCACTCATGACCAAAAAGCCCATCTGATCCGCCAGCTCCATGACCTGCGGGTCGGGCATATTGTGGCTGGTGCGAATAGCGTTTATACCCATGCCGCGCAGAATCCGAAGCTTTCTCTCCATTGCACAGCGGGAAAATGCGGCACCAAGGCAACCCAGATCATGGTGCTCACAGACACCGTGCACTTTAACCTGTCTCCCATTCAGCAAAAAACCTTTGTCCGGATCAAACGTCATGGTGCGAAATCCCACCGTAATCATCTGACTATCCAACTGTGCGTCCCCAAGCCACAGTTCCACACCCAGCCCATAGCATACTGGCGCTTCCAGATCCCACAGGGCGGGCGCTAGAACTTTTTCCTTTACACCCATCAGCAGGATTCTGCCACCTTTTCCTCCCTGCCTTGCGAGAAATACATTCTCTGTCTCGTCTGCGTCCGCCTCCCGCTTCCACTGATGCCGCCCAAGCTCCTGTACCACAATGCCGTCCCGGTACAGATAATACCGACACTCCACCCTGGCATCCACGGACAAATCCCGCGTGCAACACTCCACTTCATTTGAAATCTCCAGCCAAAAACCGTCCGCACACGCATTTGTCTCCACCTGGCAGCCATCCACAGGCAGAAAGGCCCTGCCACACACCTGCAGCCAGACGCGCCTGTAAATCCCAGCGCCTGAATACCAGCGGCTGTTAGGCGACTGAAAGCGCACCTGCAAGAGAATGGCATTTTCCCCTGTATGCAAATAATCCGTTATATCCATCTCAAAAGTAGAATAACCGTATTTCCAGTCCCCCACACCCTGCCCGTTGACATACAGCGTGGAATCCATGTAGACACCGTCAAAGCGCAGTATCACCTTCTCTGGCACCTCTCCTGTTATCGTCAGCTTTTTTTGATACCACCCACAGCTGTCCTCATAGAGTTTCCTGCTATCCCCAATCAGCCAGTCGTGGGGAATCGCTACCGGTTCAAAAACATACTGGCCTGCACTAATACTGTCAGGTCCAGTGCCTGGCGGTGTCTTAACAAATTCCCAATCATCCGTAAATAATTGCACTGTATTTATATCCCTCATATCCCGGCCTCCCTTCATCCTTAGCACCCCTCTGTAGTAAATTTTTGTTTTAGATGTTCTTTCTGTTTCTTTTCATTATAGTATCTTTTCCATGAAAAATCAATTTCAACATCATTTTTCAAACACGCCCTGGTGCTCTATCTTCTGGCCGGATGAAGCTTTATCTGCTACCTGTCCGCTTTCGTACCTGACTTGTAATGCCATATTTTGCAGGAAACGCTAAGGAACAGTAACCAGTAAAAACTGCAGGAACGCTCTTTATGTATTATTATATACTAATACATATGCCCCAGCCGGCTTCCCATGCGGCTTAGCAGCTCGTTTGTGATGCTCCCTGACTCGTCCGCCACAACCGGCGCGGCAATCTCCTCTCCGCCATCATACCCAATCAGCGTCGCAGTCATACCCACCTCGACGCCGGGGATATCTGTGACATCGACCGCAAGCTGGTCCATGCAGATCCGGCCGACAACCGGCGCCCAGCCGCCATTGATGAGCACATAACTGCCCCTATTGGACAGACTGCGCGGAAAGCCGTCCGCGTAGCCAACAGGCAGTATGGCGATCACGCTGTCCCTGTCTGCGACAAAAGTTCTGCCATAGCCGACAGTCTCCCCCTTTGGAACGAATCTGAGCAAAACCACCTTCGCCTTCAGCGAAAGCACCGGCCGCAAATCAAGCTGCAGCCTTGTCCGTGCACCAGGCGAGCTTAGCACACCATACAAGGCGATGCCCGCCCGGACATAACTGCATTTCAGTTCGGGATAATTCAGCAGTCCATAGCTGCTCTGTATATGAATTTTGGGAATGCGAATCCCCTCTTTCTTCAACCGCCTTAACACACTATAAAAATCCGCGATCTGCTGCTTTGTAAAAAGGACATCTTCCTCGTCCAGGCTGTCCGCGGCACACAGATGCGTATAAATACCGTTTACGTTAAAGTGCTCCATCGCAAAAACGTCCATAATCTCCTCTATATGACAGCCAGCGTCAAATCCAAGCCGGTGCATACCCGTGTCGATCTTCACATGCACCTTGACACGATACCCCCGTTCATGCAATCTGCACGCATAAGCATAATCAATCAATGTCTGCGCAAGATCGTATCTGCGCAGCTCCCATGCCCGCTCCGGCGCCGTATAGCCAAGGATCAGAACCTCCCCACGGACACCGCACCTGCGCAGCCTGATGCCCTCGTCGATCGTTGCCACCGCAAATGCCCTGACACCGAGCTTATCCAGCTGCACAGCAGTCTCACACATTCCATGCCCGTATGCCTCAGCCTTCACGACCGCCATCAGCTCGCATTTCGGCGGCATCGCTTTTCTCAAAACCGCAACATTATGTGCCAGGTTTTCCAGATTGAGCTCTATATAAGCCCTGTCTGTACTGGTATCGCGCTTTTTGGGCTTTCGTCCAAACCGCCCCCACAATGCCACTGCCGCCGCGCCAAACGCGACGGACACTGACGTGACTGACAGAAAATGAACCACGCTGTTGTCCACAAGCAGCCCCTGCAAACGAAGCACTTTTGCAGCCATTCGGATCACGACAATCATCATCGGGTGAATGAGATACACGATCAGCGACAGATCCCGCAGCCACACAGAGCGCTTTCCCCTGAACTGCAAAAGCACCAGAAAAAGAAAATAGACGCAAGGCGGCAGAAACACATACATACTGTCGTGCCGCTGTACCTGAAAATGATGCAGCGCAAGCCCTTCCACAAGCATCAGCGCCAGCATCAAGCCAAAACACACCCCAGTCATCCAGGCCTTTTTACCAGACACAGCTTTTCCTGATACTGTTTTTTCCGATGCCGTTCTTACAGATTTAGACGTTCTGCAGCCTGATTGCTCCCTTACAATTTCACATTTATTTACACTTCCACTTTCACCTCTATTTTCACCACTATCACCCTTATCCGCGATAAAGCCGCCCATGATAAAAAATACAGGCGCAAAAAATATCCCGTTTCTGGTATAGTCCGACGCCTGAAAAATGAGCGCATAAAAACTGCTGCAAACCGGCACATGCTCCAACGTTCCATAATAGCTGTCCCCAAACAGCCCAACCAGATACAGCGCTGCCCCCGCTGCAAAAGCCTTCCTGTAATCCAGCTTCCGCACCAGCCCCCACGCGATTGCCCCGCCCATAATGGACGCGGGAAGATACCACAGGTGATACAACGTCCCGTCAAACACAATGTCCTTTATGAGATTTGGCAGCAGATAATCCATCCTGAAATAGCCATTGTAGAGATTGACCGGGATATAGAGCGCGATTGCGGCAGCGTAAACCAGCGCTGTCTTTCTCACAAAAGCGCACAGCTTCGCGGTCTGGTAATTGTATCTGGAAATCAGAAAAAAGCCCGAAGTCACAAAAAAGAACGGAACCGCGACACGCGCGACAATGCGCGTCAAGATAAAATCCGCCGTCCCGGATAATCCGGCAAGCGGCGACGTGTGAATCGTTATGACCAGCAATGCCGCCACCAGCCGGAAAACATCAATTCCTGTATAACCCTTGTCACAACAGCGCTTATTCTCAACCCTCATTTTCGCCCTCTCCCACAATGCCACATCCTGTCCGGCTGATCTGTGTCACGATAAACCCCCCGCAATTATCCCCGGAAATACGATAGAAACCTGTATCGTCGATTTCAATTTCTATGCCGTCATTTTTTGCATTTATACCCATTGCTTCTGCATCTGATGCTTTCCAATCCGATGCTTTTGCATTTACTACTTTTGCATCCGATTCTTTTGCATTTGCTTTTTCTGGATCTGACACACTCAAGTCTGCTGCTTCCAGATAAGATATTTCAAATTGCTGAAAAACCAGCGGATTTTCCCCATAGCGGTAATCCCTGATAAACCTGATGTATTCCTCCAGCGCAAACCCTTTTTGTACCATAATCTCCGCGTGCGGCGTGCCCACATACCTGAAATGCCACGGCTCATGTCCAATCCGCGTCACTGCCTGCTTTTCTTTCTGATACCGCTCTATAAAACCATACGCTGCCGCACGCTCACGGAAAGCCTGGCAGATGCCCTCATACGGAAAATAAGGACGGATAAAATCAATCTCCTCCTGTCTCAGCCCGAGATCAATCGCAAGCCCGGTCTGATGCTCGCTATGCCCCGGAACAGCGACAAAACGCTCTGTAAACTCCTGTCCGCTCTCCGACAGGGATTGATCCCAGATCGCCTGCTGCTCCGACAGGGAACGCCATGCACTCACTGGAACGATGTACGCCCAGCCGCCGATCTCGTCCATCAATTGATTCAGCGCATGGTTTGCCCTGCTCTGTAAAAAAATATGCTCATACAAAACCACCTCTCCTTTCCACGCACCTGCATGTGACACATAGCTGTCCTCTCCATTCCACGAACCTACAAGGGACAAATCCTGATGCTGCTCATGATACCTGTAGTCCCTGTTCACAAGTACCAAATCCCCCCTGTAAATATCCTCTTTTCCTAACAATATTCTACTCATACCCCACCACTCTTTTCAGAAAACCAATATCGTATATATCATTCACAAACCCATTCGCTGCCTGCAAACAATTTCCGACGCAGTTTCGCCATGCATTTATAACAGAAAAAAATACAAAAAAGGAAACTGTTTCGACGCAATTATTGTATCAAAACAGTTTCTCTGATATTTGTAGGTTTTTTGTCTCTTTTATAACATTTTTCTCTCTGAAATCTTACGATTTTCTTACCTCTGTTTTCCCTGATCCGATATCCTGTTTCGGTGAACAGCCAAAGTGTTTGACATATGCGCGGTAAAATGACGAGTAATCACCAAAGCAGCAGCCTTCCGCCACGCGCTGTACTACCTCGCCGCCGCGTATTTTTTCCCTTGCCGCAACCAGCCGTTTTGTGGTGATATAGTCCCAGGGTGCCACTCCCGTGGCCTGCTTGAAAATCCTGTTAAACTGAGATGTGCTCAAACAGAAATGTTCCGCGAGCGCCGACACGGAAATTTCTTCAAACAAGTGGGAATTCACATACAAAACGACACGCTCCGAAATATTCTGCGGGTGGGCGTAGTCCGCCGAACCCCGTTTAAGCCATGCCCTGTTGATTCTGTCCATCAGCCAGTAAAGATGCGTTTTGATATTCATCGTCATCTCATAGCGGCTGCATTTTCCACACATTTCTGTAAAAATAGCAAGCACATTTTCCTCGCCAAACTCCACGGGCAAAAACAGATTCCCACGTCCGAGAGGCCGGTCAAAAAAAGCCTTCATAAGCTGGTGTTCCGGGTCAATGCTTTCAACTGCTGAAACCGGGAAATTAATCGCATATCGTTCATACTTCTCACCGCCAAGGATCTTCACCCTATGGGACTCTGTCGGGCGCATAATCAAAAGACTGCCCACTCCAAGCGGATACCTTGCGCCTTCCACCAGGAAATCCGCATTGCCCGAAACAAAATAAAAAATCTCACACTGCTCATGAAAATGCGTGAAAAATTGATGATCGTCGGGATTGCCATCCACGGCATGCCTTGTATAGATTCCTTCCGAACTAAATTCCTGCAAAAAATCCGTAACCCTCACTCCTTTTTATAAGGAACTGTAGTATCTGTTTCTCCAATATCAAATTGCTCAAGCAGCTCACTTATCTTCCTACAATTTCTAAAATAACAAATAATGCGTGAAATTGCAATGTTTTATGCTCTATTTTGCAATTAAATTGTAAAACATTTTACAGTATACTGACTGCAAATCGAGTAGCGGATTGCTCTTTTCCGCTACTCGCCGCGCCGGGCACGTGCTGCGCAGCTGCTGATTTCCTTTCGTGACCGTGTGCATAAAAAACACAGGAGGACTAAAATGATGAACTTTAAACTTGCAGCGTTTGCCGACGAGGCGGACAGCCGGCTGGAAAAGCAGATTGAAGCAATGCAGCGAAACGGCATTGCGTACCTTGAAATCCGGGGTGTTGACGGCGAAACCGTCACGGATATCACATTGGAAAAAGCCCGGGAAATCCGAAAAAAACTGGACGCGTCCAATCTGTCTGTATGGTCTGTGGGCTCGCCATTCGGAAAAATCGGTATTGGCGATGATTTTGCCCCGCACCTCGAAAAATTCAAAAGAAACCTGGAAATTGCCGACATACTCGGCGCAAAGAAGATGCGTATGTTCAGTTTCTATGTGCCGAAGGAAAACCCGGAACAGTATTCAGACGAAGTGATGTCGCGTTTAGAACAGTTTCAGACAGCGGCAAAGAACAGCGACGTTTTGCTCTGCCATGAAAACGAAAAAGGCATTTACGGTGATATCGCTTCCCGATGCGCGGAAATACACAAAAATTTTCCCGCAATAAAAGCGGTTTTTGACCCGGCAAATTTCATACAGTGCGGTCAGGATACAAAAACGGCCTGGAAAATACTCTCACCATATGTTGAATATCTCCACATGAAAGACGCGCTCGCCGACGGCTCTGTCGTACCGGCCGGAAAAGGGATCGGCAATATCCCGTATATTCTTGAAAATTACCGTGGAACAGTCCTGACAATAGAACCGCATCTGACCGTATTTTCCGGGTTTGAAAAACTCGAGCAGGAGCAGGACCACACTGTGGGGAACTATTGTTACTCCTCGTCGGAAGAAGCGTTTGATGCGGCTGTCGCAGCATTAAAAAATTTGATTTACTAAAAAGGAGCATTATTATGGATAAAATTCGTCTTGGAATCATCGGAACCGGCAATATGGGGATTGGCCATTTGCAGAATGTCATCGACGGCAAATGTCCAAAGATTGAAGTCACCGCCGTCGCGGATATCGATCGGGAAAAGCTTGAAAACGCCCGCAAAAGACTGCCATCCCTGACTTGTTTTGACAATGCCGAGCAAATGCTCGACAGTGGTTTGGTTGATGCGGCACTCATTTCCGTACCGCATTATGAACATCCGCGTTACGCAATGGAGTGCTTCAAGCGCGGTATCCATGTCATGATTGAGAAGCCAGCGGGTGTGTACACAAGGCAAGTCCGGGAAATGAACGAGGCCGCAGACCACTCGAATGTCAAATTCGGAATCATGTTTAACCAGAGAACCAATCCTATTTATAAAAAAGCCAGGGAAATCGTGCAAAGCGGCCAGCTCGGAAAACCAAAAAGGCTGGTGTGGATCATCACAAACTGGTATCGCACACAGGCTTATTACGATTCTGGAAGCTGGCGCGCCACCTGGAACGGCGAGGGCGGCGGCGTGCTTTTAAATCAGGCGCCCCACAATCTTGACCTGTGGCAGTGGATATTCGGAATGCCAAAGAGCATACGCGCTTTTTGTTCTATCGGAAAATATCACCATGTCGGAATCGAAGACGACGTAACGATATACGGCGAGTATGAAAATGACGCGACAGCGGTATTTATATCTTCAACAGGAGAAACGCCCGGAACAAATCGTCTGGAAATATCGGGCGATCTCGGCAAACTCGTACTTGAGGACGGCAAGCTGAAGTGGTGGCGCCTGGAAGTCTCAGAACGTGAGTTCTGTTTTAGTACCAAAGAAGGCTTTGGAACGCCCCAGTACACTTATGAGGAATTTACAGCAGCTGCGCCTGATGGGCATTCGGAGGTTCTTGAAAGATTTGCCGAATCCATTCTTGACGGCGGTGAACTGATTGCCGACGGCCGGGAAGGATTAAACTCGCTCCTGATCTCAAATGCCGCCTACCTGTCATCATGGACACAGGACTGGGCAGAAATCCCTTCTGATGAGGCCGTATTTGAAAAGTATCTGAGCGAATTGAGAGCGAACGAAGAATGCCCAAAAAAATAAATACCGTTCACAAAGAACAGCTTGAAGTTCTCCGTGAACGGTGGAAAGTCCGGTGGTAAGGAACTATTTACAATGCCTGGCCGATAATCCGATCCAGTATTTCAGAAAAACTATACCCCGCCGCCCGCATCATACCCGGATAACGGCTGTGCTCCGTGAATCCGGGTATCGTGTTGACCTCATTGAATACGATCTCCCCTTTTGGCGTCAGGAACAGATCTACCCGCGCAAATCCGGAGCAGTCCAGAACATGATAAATTCGCCTGGCAGTTTCCTTGATCTCCCGTGCCTTGTCCGCTGGAATCCGCGCCGGCACGTGAATCGCCGCCGTCTCGAGCGTATACTTCTCCGTGTAGTCAAAAAACCCTGTCTGCGCCAGCTCGATCTCGTCAACTTCCCCGACGGTCAGCTGATCGGTGCCACAGACAGCGCACCCCACCTCAAAGCCTTCGATTGCCTCCTCCAAAATGACACGGTTATCATATTTGAAGGCAGCCGATACCGCCTCCGGAAGCTGCGCCATGTCCTCCACCTTTGTCACACCATAGGAAGAACCCGCTTTCACAGGCTTCACAAAGACCGGAAATCCCAGTTCCTTCGCAAAATCACACGCCTTGTTGACCGCGCTGTTATCCGCGAGCACCATCGCCCTTGGCACGCGAACCCCCGCCAGTCCCGCCAGCCTGTGCGCCCTGTCCTTATCCATGCACAACGCCGAGGAGAGCGTGCCGCAGCCAACGAGCGGAATTCCCGCAAGCTCCGCGATCCCCTGTACAGTGCCGTCCTCGCCATTTCGCCCGTGCAGCACCGGGAATATAGCATCGATGGGAATGGTTTTGACGCCTTCTTTATGTAAAACAATCAGCTGATGCGCTGTCCTGTCCGGCGAAATCACCGCGGACACACAATCCGTCTCGCTGCACCATGTATCCTTCCTGATCTTTTCGATATCTCCCGTAAAATAAAACCAGCTCCCCGCACGCGAAATGCCGACCATGACCGGACTGTATTTTTCCCGGTTGATATTGTTGATCACCGCATATGCCGACTGCAGCGAAACCTCGTACTCTGAAGAGGCGCCGCCGAAAATAATAACAATGTTTTTCATCTTCTCCCCACTCTCTTTCCTGTTTTGAATATCGTTTCATCAAACTGCCATTCCTTTGCACCATAAATTTATTAAGGAATTGTAGGAAAGCGCCAAAGATGCAAGTTCATATAATTCTTAAAGCTTCCATGACGCCCTCTTAAAATTTCATGTGGACTGCACGCAAAAAAGGAACACATTCTGATGCAAAGATTGTATCAGAACGGGTTCCTCTTTGTTTGTAGGTTTCCTATCACCTTTATGAAGTTTTTCTCGCGGGAATCTTACGATTTTCTTACGCCCAATCCCCTATCCTGTAAAAATAGTATCCACACTAAATTTTTTATCATAGCTCTTTTGTTGTAGTTAATTACTTTTGCATAGCTCATTAAACAATAACAATTCTATCGAACAGTGGAAATGCCATCCATGCTCTTTACGCTCCCTGGAAGGAACTGACCGGAATCATCACCTCCAGCACGAAGCTGCCGTTTTCCGCGTAGCAGGCCATGTCCCCGCCGAGGCGCTCCGCTGCCTCCTTGACCGTGACCAGCCCAAAGCCATGTCCATGCTCCTTCTTATTGGTAGGCGGTATCGTCCCTCTCTCCACAAACAAGTCATCCCGGCACTGGTTTTTAATGCGCATCAACAGATATACCCTGTTGTACTTCATCAGCACAGACACCTCCCGCCTGTCGGCAGGCAGCCCTTGCAATGCATCGCAGGCGTTTTCCAGCTCATTTGACAAAATCTGACACAGCTCCATATGGGGCAGCGCCTCATCCCCGATCTGCAGATCCATCCTGCACACAGCGCCCATTTCCTCCAGCTTTCCGATATAATGGACAAGCACTGCGTTGATATATGGATTGGCACAGTACTGTCCCAGCAGCGTATCCATCTTCTCCGCCACTCCTTGTAAGTATGTCTGCGCCTCCATGATCTGACCTGCGGCCAGCAGACCTGACAGTGTGACAGTGTACCCCTTCATGTCGTGTTTCATCCTCCGGATATTCTGCTGGCTCTCAAGCTGCGCCTCCAGCGTGTTCTTCTGTCCCTGCAGCGTGCGCTCGGCCTGCTGCTTCTGATGGAGTAACAGCTGGCGGTACAATGACATAAAAATGACAGCGTACGTCATGGGCATCAACACAAGAACCAGCAGAAAGGCAGGCATCTCCTGCTTCCTTGCCGTGATAAGCACGGGATAATTTCCCATGACAATGAACAGGATATAATAAAGCGCCGTCATCCCCGCAAAGACTCCCCATCCTTCCGGTACGGCCTCCTGAAGCTCCATATATGGTTTTCTGATATAGCGCACTGCCACCCATTCCAACAGCGGAAACAGTACCAGCCTGCCAATAAACATCAAAACATACTGCCCATTGCCCCAAAAATAATCTGCCACATTAGTGACCGAGATCACCCATAACGCAACCGTGTCCGCCATACAAAAAGTAAAGAAAAACCTCCCGTTCCTGTCCCTTGAAATAAACCAGAAAAAAAAACAGGCTGGGCAGGGTGCAGGTCAGTACAAACACCTTTCCCATAACCTCTGCACCATATCGCACCAGTCCTGCCATATTCACCAGAATCACCAATCCCATCGAAATCCCCATGAGAATCATCGTCTTCCTGCGGGAATAGCGGGAACGATACAACATCATGAACAATATCAATATATGAAACAGCGACCACAGAACGGATAAATCTCTCAATATTGTCATTTCTATACTTTGTCTCCTCGAAGTTTTCATCAAAAGTTCATTTGAAAGTTCTTTTGCATCAGAAGTATTAATACATGATATTATATCATTATCAATTTTTCTTTTCAACCGGGAACTGTTAAAACTTTTGTTCCTGACAATAACGCTGTAAACGGGAAAATGATATACGCATAGGCAACATGACGGCACAGGGTAAAAGCTCTGCTGTTTTTTGATTTAATCATGCGATAACATATTCTACTAGTTCGCAGTGAAAAACATCTGCACACTCATAAATCTGCTGTATATCATTTTCCAGCTTTACTACAATATCAGATGTGCGGTTCATCCTCCGTCAGCCGCTCAATCTCGTCAATGATTTCCCCGATATAGGCAATGGTATCCAGGAGCGGCGCATCTGTCGTGATATCGATTCCTGCAAGCTTTGCCAGTCCCACCGGGTCCAGCGTACTGCCCGCCGCAAGGACTTTTTTCCAATCCTCCACAGCACACGCGCCCTCTTTCTCAATGCGCCTGCTCACCTGCGTGGCGACGGTAAGTCCTGCACTGTACGTGTAGGAGTACAGCCCCATATAATAATGTGGCTGGCGCATCCACGTGTGCGCCGCGTCGTCAGAAATCTCCACATCCTCGCCCCAAAATGCCTGCAAAGTCTCCCGCATAAGCCGGGTGAGCGTCTCGGCATTGACGCTGCCGCCATCATCAACGATCCTGTAGACCTCCCTCTGATAAGCGGCTTCTATCAGATGTGTGACAAAATTGTGATAGTACGTGTTGCCGATCATACAGGACAGCACCCAGCGGCGGAAACGCGGATCCTGGTTTGTCTTTAATAAGTACTGTGCCATCAACAGCTCATTCATCGTCGAGGGCGCTTCCACAAAATACGTCGATACATCTGTGTCAAAGATGGACTGGCTGCTGTTGCAGGATTTGAAATGCCCGGCATGCCCAAGTTCGTGCGCCAGCGTAAACACGTCCGACATGCGCTCATTCCACGACAGCAGGATAAACGAATTTTTCCCGTAGGGGCTGGCACAGAAACCTCCCGTCGATTTTCCCTGATTCTGCGCAAAATCAATCCACCGGTCACGGTACGCCTGACGCACCATCTCCACATAGTCCTCACCCAGAATGGCAAGCCCTTTTTCGACATACTCCCTCGACTCTTCAATCGTCACTTTCGGATCATACTCCGGATCGACAGCAATCTTTAAGTCCGCAAATGTCATGCGGTCAAGTTTGTGTATCTTCTTTAACAGCCGCGCATATCGGCGCATATGCGGCGCCAGCTTTTCCGTGATCAGATCAATTTGGCGATGGTACATCTCCTTTGTGACCTTCTGGTGAAAAAGCAGGCTGTCAAACACGAAGTCAAACCCCCTAAGCGTCGCAAGCGTCTTTTCGGTCTGCACCTGCGTGTTGTAAGCGGCGGCTGTCACATTCTCATATTCCCGTATCTTTGCCGAAAACGCAGCAAAAGCGCTGCGGCGCACCGCGGTATCCTCCTCGTACTCATAATTATTTTCGAAAAGGGAATACCCCAGGGGATATTCCCTGCCGTTCGCAGTAAATGCGTCAAATTTCATGTCCGCCAGTTTTGCCATATTATAGATCTGGTAGGGCGCCTGAATCGTCTGGGACAGCGCCGCGATGGCGCGCTCCGTCTCAGGGTGGAGCAGGTGCGGTTTCATGCGCAGCAGATTCTGCAGGTAATGTCTGTTTTCCGCAGAGCTTTCAATCGCAGACTGTATCACGGCCTCCTCCTGCCCGGCAATCTCATTGTCGATAAAACTAAGCCTGCTGAACATTTCCGCCGTCAGGCTGGAAAACGCCTCGTTTCGCTCCTGATTGTGTGTATCATAATAATCAACAGAAACCGCCAGGTCACAATAATTTCCAACCAGCACGACCAGACGGTTAAACTCTCTTAGATCGTCCAGACACGCCCTGATCGCCTGCGGTGTGTCCAATTTCCCCTTGTAATCCTTCACGATGCTGTCGCAAAGCGCCTTCGCCCGCTCCACATCGCGGTTCATCTCCTCCTCCGTCGCGTAGATCAGCGACAGATCCCATGTCAGTTCCACAGGTATGTCCCTGCGTGATTTTAATTCCTTTTCCATTCAAACCCCTCCTGTTTTTCTTTACTCGGTCAGGCACGCCTTTCCTTTGGTGCATCCTTTGACGACATATATACGAACCTCTCTTAAACTGTGCCGAAAAACCTTAAACACTATTATACCAGACCTGGGCCAAAAATAACAGGACATATATCATCGTTTGACAGGTTTATTCGTCCATACTATAATGATTTTATCACGAACTGCGAAGCAACTTATTCCAATATCATCAACAAAGGAGATGAATCTATTGAACCAACTTCACATGACCAAAAACCCACAGGCCACTGTCCCAATCACTGTCCAATGCCAGCACTGCCACAATATATTTCCCGCACAGCGAATTTGCTGTATTGATACGCTGTTGTGGCCGGAAGGCAGACAGGTTTTAGACGAATGTGCCTTCTTCCGTCCTGTCTGCCCACAGTGCCAGACCCGCGCCGAGCTATCCTATCCCAGCCGTTATATTGACAGGGAGCTTGGCATTTCCGCCGTGCTGGTGCCAGAACTGAATAGCCCGGCGTCCAATGAGCTTCTTTCGCGCATGAACTGCTATATGGACCGACTCGCCCTTGACAAAATGACGCACAGGGTAGTTGACACTTTCCATGCAATGGCAGAGCAGATGCGCATTCACCAACACGGACTAAATGACAAGGCCGTCCAGCTTCTAAAACCAATTATCATCGGAAGTCTGCAGGCAGAAGGCTTTGAAGTATGGAACGGTTTCTTTATGAACCTGACACACCCAAAAGACGCCACGCAGATGAAGGAAACGATGTACATTTCAACGCAGGAAGATACGCGGTCTGTCTATGCCGAGACTGTCTATCAGTTCCATATCTATCTCACAAACGGTGATGTCATTCCCCACGGCATCAATGACACCGCCTACCAGATCTGTATGAATATCTTAACTGACAAGAGTCTGACAGAAGATGACAAACTGTTTCATCATTATGATCTGTCATGGGCAATTAGCATCCATAACAGTCTGTACTCAGATTAACACAGGAGGTATCCATATGAAATCAGCTATTGTAAAAAAAGCCGAGCAACTATACCAGGCCGGAAATGTCCAGGAAGCACTCCACTACTATGCCTCCTGTCTATGGAACGGTGAGGAAAACAGCACAGACCCTTTAGCCACATGGCTCAGGGACGAACACCTTGTTGACAAAGCCGGCGAGGAAACCGTCTGCGGCTTTATCGCGACCATTCTGTTCACCATCGACCGCTGCGAACCGCCTTTGCGTGAACATCTATGGTCTCTCTGCCACAGCACCTTTGACCGCATCACATCATGCCGGGACAGGCATGAAACCACTGACCGGTATGTCGTGGAATGCAATCTCTACCGCCATCAGCATGAGCCCCAGAAAGCGCTCGATATCATCCTAGAAGGTCTTGCCCGGGGCGGAACCACATCGCGATATACCTTCGCCGGACTGACTTATCTCGATCTTGAAAAAGAGGAGGAGGCCGAAAGATATATTGCACTGGGCCTGAAATCCGATCCAGGTAATGCTGCCGCCTACAATGACCTGGGAGATTATTATTTCCGCAAAAGACGCTGGCAGAAAGCCGGCGAATGCTATTATAAAGTTTTGGAGGCGGGCGATTACAATGATTGCAGCTGGGCAGAGCCCTCATGGATTTTCTGCTGCTTTATGGCGGACGCCAGTCCCTATGAACTAGAGCGGCTTGTTGTGTACGCCGCCGCGGATATCCATAACGAACGCGCGCAAAAGCTATGCCAGATCGCAGCCTTTGAGCTGCTGATACCCAATATTGACTATCTAGATTCCAGCTCCGAGAGCATCGTCAACGCGGCACGCAGCATGCGTGAGCAAAATAATACCTCCGGTGTCGTCCACTGTGCCACAACCTGTCAGGAATCTGCAAGCGGTATCAACGCGGCGCGCCTTGCGATCGAACAGATCTGCGGCCATGCCTGCAGCTTCTCCATAACAGCCAGCAGAATGCAAGAGCCGCCGCTAGATCAGACGCTGGACGCAGAGGGTATTATCCTGTGGAATTATGCAGATCCTAGCGCACCAACCGCCGCCGTTCCCAAGCCTTCTGAATATGTGCGCAACCTTGCCGGGCAGCTGGCTGCGACCGATTTTTCCCTAAAAGCATGGTACGAGGCTGCCAGGGACTATGCCGCAAAGCTTTCTGAGAAACAGTATCATGAACTGTATGGTGTCATGGTCTACCCGCCAGACCAGACAGATACGCAGTTCTACGCAGAGGACTGGCTGCTCCGTGTACAGTTTGCGTCGGTATGCATCTTATCGCAGATCTCGCTCCACGAGATCGACAAAATCTGCAAAGGACAGCTTGACTGGCCGATTATCCCTGCATTTACCCTCGCCGCATGGCTTGCCTCGCAGGATTGCGCCTACACACAATGGGCCGGACAGTTATTAGACCTCGTACAAAGCCGCATATCGCGGAACAATTACTGCTTCTTCGAGTATGCGTTTGCATGTGCTGCCCGCCTGCTTCCGGGCCAAACACAAGAATACTATGCCAGAATGTGGCAGTGGCGACAGTCATTGGCAGAACTACCCTGATAAACGCTTGATACGGCTCAAAGAAGTATCGTATAATAATACCATACGATACTGAACCATAAAAACAATAACGAAAGGAAGTGTTCATAAATGCCATTGTTAGAAGGGGAATATCGTAAAACCGAAAAAATTGATGGTGTGATCTATGATATGTCGCCATCGCCAAACTATCTGCACGGAGTTGTAAATGGCAATATCTACACAATCATCAAAAACAGACTAAAGGACAGCCTATGTCTTGTGTTTATGGAAAACCTTGACTTTCAGTACCAGCCTGAAAAAAGTGACAATTATATCATACCAGACATTATGATCGTATGTGACAGAAAACAGATTAAGGGCGGCTGTTATACCGGCGTTCCCAAATTCGTCGTTGAAACCCTAAGCCCCTCAACTGCCATGAGAGACTTGTCCACCAAAAAAGCAATCTATGAAGCTGCAGGGGTCTTAGAATACTGGATCGTATCACCCCGGGAATGCGGTCTGCAGATATATTATCTCAACGACGGCCGCTACGAGCTGGTTAACAGCTATATTCTCGAAAATGATCAAAGCGACGAGTACTATAATGCAGAAACCCCCATAAATCTGCGGGCATATCCGCACATTCGCATGACACTTGCCGAAATCTTTGAAAATGTCTACCCAGAGTAGCCTTCCCTTACGGAAGGCTACTCTTCCATTCGTCCCAGTCAATCTCCCGATCCCTGAAATAATATTTCCTGTCATGCTCGCCGACCTCGCGCAGGACTTTGCAGGGATTTCCGACAGCAACCACGCCAGACGGGATATCCTTAGTCACAATGCTGCCCGCACCGATGACCACCTCGTCGCCGATGGACACTCCCGGCATGATGATAGCCCCAGCACCAATCCAACAGTTTCGTCCAATGTGGACCGGCATATTATATTGAAGCCCCTTCTCGCGAAGCTCTGGCATGATTGGGTGTCCTGCTGTCGCGATCGTCACATTGGGCCCGATCATCGTATAATCCCCGACATAAATATGCGTGTCATCCACACACGTCAGGTGATAATTCGCATACACCATCTTTCCAAAATGGCAGTGACGTCCGCCAAAATTAGCGTAAAAAGGCGCTTCGATATAGACCCCCTCACCGCAGTCCCCCAACATCTCATTGAGCAGCTCCGCGCGTCTTCTGGTCTCTGACGGTCTCGTTTGGTTGTACTCACACAGCAGATCCTGGTACGCCATTTGCTCCTTTATAATCTCTTCGTCCCCCGGAAAATAGAGCTCACCTGTATGCAGCCTTTCTTTCATGTCACTCATCTTCAAACCTCCATCTAATATCCATTTTCCTGGCGTATTTTTTAGACACGCCCTCATACACCCTCCAGACAAGTGCTATATCCGGCCTGTCTGGGTATAAATTATTTTCCAGTCTATAAAATCATTATGTCTTAACGATTACAAAATAGACCATCAAGGGCGAAAGACTTTATGTCCTTCGCCCTTGTTATGCATCTTTCTATTCCAATGTTTTAATGTTTGACTTCATCAAATCCTAAACGGCAAAGATCGGCTCACCACGCCTACGCAAACGGATTCTCTGTCGGATATGGAAGCGACTTTGGCTGGTTGTAATTCAAATCTTCTACTGGCACACCTATGTACTTAAACACTTCATACAAAGCCTTTCCAAAATGCCCAAAGGCCACTGCACCATGATGCGGATAATTCTTCTCGATCAGCACATGGCGATAGAAGCGCTGCATCTCAGGAATCGCAAACACACCGATGCTTCCAAAGGACTTCGTCGCTACTGGAAGGACTTCACCCTGTGCGATATATGCGCGGAGCTTGCAGTCTGCTGTAGACTGTAAACGATAGAATGTGATATCGCCTGGAATGATATCGCCCTCGAGTGTACCCTGTGTAACCTCCTCAGGCAGTGTCCTTGCCATGATCATCTGATACTTCATGCTGCAGAAGCTAAGCTTCTTGGTATTGGTATTTCCACAGTGAAAGCCCATGAATGTATCATTGTGTGTGTAATTGAATTTATCCTTGATTGACTCAGTATACATGTCTGCTGGTACAGTGTTGTTGATATCAAGCAGCGTAACCGCATCCTGGCTCACACATGTCCCGATGAACTCACTCAGACAGCCATAGATATCAACCTCGCAAGAAACGGGTATGCCCATACCTGTGAGACGGCTGTTCACATAGCAGGGAACGAATCCAAACTGTGTCTGGAACGCCGGCCAGCACTTTCCAGCAATGGCAACATACTTGCGGTATCCCCTGTGTGCCTCAACCCAGTCGAGCAATGTCAACTCATACTGTGCAAGCTTTGGCAGCACCTCTGGCTTCATATTGCCCTCCCCGAGCTCTGCCTCCATCTCCTTTACCTTTGCAGGAATCCTCTCGTCCCCGTCATGCTTCTTAAATGCCTCAAACAGGTCAAGCTCTGAGTTCTCCTCGATCTCGACACCGATATTGTAAAGCTGCTTAATCGGTGCATTGCACGCAAGGAAGTTGAGTGGTCTTGGTCCAAAAGAAATAATCTTCAGGTCAGAAAGCCCGACAATCGCTCTTGCAATCGGCATAAACTCATTGATCATATCCGCACATTCCTGCGCCGTTCCTACTGGATACTCAGGGATATACGCCTTGATGTTGCGAAGCTTTAAGTTATAGCTTGCATTCAGCATACCGCAGTACGCATCGCCGCGTCCGCCAACAAGATCATTTTGCGTCTCCTCTGCTGCCGCAATGAACATGGCCGGACCGTCAAAATGCTTAGCGAGAAGCGTCTCTGAAATCTCAGGACCAAAGTTTCCAAGATATACGCAGAGTGCATTGCATCCTGCCTTCTTGATGTCCTCAAGCGCCTGGACCATGTGAATCTCACTCTCCACGATACATACCGGGCACTCATAGATGCCGTCCATGCCGTACTTATCCGCATACGCCTTAACCAGAGCCTTTCTCCTGTTCACTGACAGGCTCTCCGGAAAACAGTCACGGCTCACAGCCACAATACCTACTTTTACCTGTGGTAAATTGTTCATTTTGAAATCCTCCTTATTCAACGTGGCAGCATTCCTGCCGCCGGATCACGCAGCCTTGCCTGTGCAGGGCCGCAGTGTCTGTATCTCATTACAGTTCTGCGCAGTCTTTCCCTGTGCAAAACTGTTATGTCCAATGCTTCATACGCTGCTCTGTGCACGTGCACGCACCAGCGCTAATTTCATAATAGTGTGTGTCCCTCCAAAAATCAAGTGGATATTAACTTAAAATTGATTTTCGTCATTATATATAAAAATCATTGTAGCTTATGCCCAAATATCCTATTTTTTGCATCCCGAATGTCTAAATCAATGACAAAAACCATGTACTAGATTAACGATCTTTCAAACACGCCCTGACGTGCACACGATGTGCACGTGCAACAATATGCTTGCTTTTTTTCATAAATGTCTTTATACTATGGATTAAGACAATTTTATCTAGAGCAGAAATGTTTCTGATCCCAAATTATGGAATAGTATCATAAAACCGTAAAGCATACACCACATCACATGATGGGAGGTACGATATGGCAACAATAAAGGAGATTGCTACACTGGCCGGCGTATCCCGCGGAACCGTTGACAGGGTGCTCAACAATCGAGGCTCTGTCAATCCCGCCACTGCTGAGAAAATCAATGAGATTGCAAAAGCGCTCAACTACAAGCCAAACAAAGCTGGCCTGGCACTGGCTGCGCAGAAAAAGAAACTAAAGCTCGGCATTATTCTGTTCTCCACAGATAATCCCTTTTTTGCGGATGTTTTAAAGGGGGTTAATGAGAAGGCAGAGGACTTAGCCGGTTATAACTGCACCGTTCTCGTAAAGCAGGTTCCCATCAGTGTGGAGGCACAGTTAAATGCCATAGACGAGCTGGTCCGCGAGGAAGTATGCGGCATCGCACTTGCACCGCACAACGACGACCGCATCCGCGTCCGCATCAATGCACTTTCCGAGCAGGGTATACCAGTCGTCACCTTAAATACCGACATTGAAAATTCCAGACGCATCGCCTATGTCGGAAGCAATTACACAAAAAGCGGCGCCACCGCTGCCGGTCTTATGAAACGAATGACACATAGTACTGTTAATATCGGTATCATCACCGGCTCATCAGATATCCTCTGCCACACAGAACGCATTGCCGGATTTACGGACACGCTCGCCCCTGAGCAGACACGCATGCATCTTGTATCAATTGTCGAAACACAAGATGATGAAATCGAAAGCTACGAACAGACCTCACAGCTTTTAAAAGCGCACCCTGAAATCAATGCGCTCTTTTTTGCTGCGGGTGGCGTATATGGCGGCTGCAGTGCGGTTATGTCACTTGGACTTGCCGGCAGTCTGTGCGTGATTGCCTTTGACAAAGCCGACACGACAGAATATTTTTTACAACAGGGCGTGCTGTCCGCAGTGATCTGCCAGCAGCCGCGCATTCAGGGCAAAAAGCCGCTCGAGCTGCTCTTTGCATACCTTACCTCCGGCGAGCTCCCCGAGAAGGAGTACAATTACACCGCAGTAGATATCCGGATTCTCGAGAATATATAGCCCAGCCTAACCATTCAGCACATCACTGACAATCTCACGTTTCTCAAAATTGAACGCAATGATATGATCGCTGATGACACTTTCCCCGAACTCTATTGTCGCACCATAGTCATCTGCAGTGTTAAATACCAGAAATGCACTGTAGACTTCAATCCCGTCAAACCATCCCTGGGGAACCTCCTCCCCCTGACGTTTCTGAAAATAAGCCGTCACATCCTCCTCACAGGACCCCAGCCATTCCAGATAGCTGTTCATCGTCGGAAGAATCTGCTGCAGGTCACAGTGAGCAGACACCTCAATGCTGCAATTTTCTGCATCCTCATCCGGTTCTACCACAGAATGAAAGATCCTGAGCGGAATTGCCGGGCGGTACACATGATACTGTTCATCTGGGGATTCTTCTAAAATCAATTGTTCTTTCGTTATCGGAATATAAGCCATTGCCCCTCTCCTCCTGTTCCTCACAAATTCGTCACAGTGCCTCACTCCCAATGCCTTTTAATGCAAAACCCTGCTATTTTAAAACTCTGTCATTTTAAAGCCCTGTCGTTTTGAAGCCCTGTTATTTTGAAGCCCTGCTGTTCTGAAGTTTTACTGTTTTAACGCGCTATTATCTTGAAGCCCTGCTGTTTGCCACTGTTTTAAAACGCTATTATTGAAACTCTACCATATTGGGTCTGAAGCGCAGCGGCAGCATATTCATCTGAAGCTTTGGATTGATGCGCGCCTCAATCGCGATGCTGTCACAAAAGCACCTGAATAATTCCTGATATGCCTTTTCAACCCCAGAATAAACAAGCTTGTCCTCATCAAAATCCGCGCCTTGCATGAGATACCATTTCTTATAGCGGGCATGCAGGCCAAATGTGCGTGTACCCTCATCATAAATCACAAAATTGTCCGCGGGAAGCCTGTCTGCAAAGTGCGGCATCAAAAACGGAAGCACATGATGCTTTGCATCTATCCTGGCATACAATATACCATTTTGTAACTCCGAAAAACGCAGAAACTGCTTCAGATGGCACAACTCATTGCCTGATGCCCGCGCGCACTTGAAAACACACTGCACGCAGTTTTCCTGCAGTCTGTCCATTATATGCCGATCATGCGTTTTCAATCCCAGCACAATCGTGTGGTACACCGCGTCCGCCTTCTCCCCTAAACAGGATACCATCGCCATACTAAGTGTGTACCATGTCTCATCACCTAACTGCGCAGCAATGGTGTCTGTCACCTTTCTTGCATTTTCGCGGTCTGTCTGTACGTGATAATATTCCGTAAAAAGCCGCTGGATATCGGGTTCCTCCGTCGAAAGATGAATGCAGTCGTGACTATCAATCTCCCGTTTCTTTTTAAACTGGTATGCCTCATATACACCCGACAGGATTCCCTCTGTGCTGTCCTCACATATCAAAACATATTCCTGCATAACCCAGATCTCCCTTCATCACTGTCTGTCCGCATCGTCACCAACCGCCCTCGTGTATTATTAACTAATCTTACTAAATAAATCCGCATTCTCCTGTGCATCATCAAACAACGACAGCTGCCTGTATGTCATGCCATCCTTATCAAACGGAAGCTTCTCATGTTCCGCCAGAAGATTCCTCGTAATATAGTCCTCCTCAACCTTCGTGTTGTACATCATCCTGCCATTGCAAGTGATAAAATACAATGCGCGCTTTAGGACCACCCCGATTTTCTTGAGACTGTCAAAATCAAGCGCCCCGCTCTTTCTCGCCTTACAGATACGCTGTGCACTCTTCACCCCGATCCCTGGCACGCGGAGGAGCATCTGGTAGTCCGCCCTGTTGATTTCCACAGGAAACTGCTCGAGGTGCTGCAGTGCCCAATCACACTTCGGATCCAATAGCACATTGAAATTTTGATGCTTTTCGTTTAGCAGCTCCTCCACCCGAAACTGGTAAAACCGCAGCAACCAGTCCGCCTGGTATAGCCTGTGCTCACGCAAAAGCGGTGACGCAGTCCGCACGGACGGAAGCGCCTTGTCCTCATTCACACCCACATAGGCAGAGTAAAATACACGCTTCATGCCAAACTTGTCGTACAGCCCCTCGGCAACGGACATAATCTGGTAATCGCTCTCCGGCGTCGCCCCGATAATCATCTGCGTAGACTGTCCCGCCGGGACAAATGAAGGCGCACTTTGATACAGCGCAAGTTCCTGTTTTCCCTGTGCGATACCGTTTTGAATCTGCCGCATCGGCGCAAGGATGGTCTTTCTGTGCTTGTTGGGCGCCAGTTTTTCCAGTCCCGCTGCTGTTGGCAGCTCCAAATTGACACTCATGCGGTCTGTCAGATAGCCAGTCTGCTGGATCAGCGCCGGGTCTGCCCCTGGTATACCCTTCACATGCACATAACCGCGAAAGCGGTATACATTCCGCAGCTTATATAAGGTCTGGTAAATTAACTCCATCGTATAGCTTGGATTATTAATAATCCCCGAGCTTAAAAACAACCCTTCAATATAATTACGTCTGTAAAAATTCATGGTAAGCTCACAGATTTCGTCCGGCGTGAAGGTCGCCCGCGGCACATCATTGCTTCTGCGGTTCACACAGTACTTGCAGTCATAGACGCATTCATTTGACATCAGAATCTTTAAGAGCGAGATACATCTGCCATCCGCCGCAAAACTGTGGCAGATACCTGCGGCAACACAGTTTCCCATATCGCGCCCGTTTCCCTTCCTATCCACACCCGAACTGGTGCACGCCACATCATACTTCGCGGCGTCTGTCAATATCGAAAGTTTTTCCATGATCGTTTGTACCGAAGTTGTCCGCAACTCGATACCTGACTGCTTATTGCTGCAAATATCCCCATCTTTTGCGGCATTCATGCCAGTACGCTCTGTGATCACACCCAGGTTTTGTACAATATCATCCATCCTCACCCCTCCTGTCAGTCTAGTGCTCTATCCAGTCAGAAATTAGACTTGTGAGCCGCATGATTTGTGCCAGTGCTAGGCAAAATTTCGACGGCGATGCGGTGGCATCGTCTAGAAATTTTAACGACGCAATGGTGCGAACCTAGCATTTCACGAGTCCGATTTCTGGCTAAATGGAATACTAGCGCTCCATTCAATTTCTGGCCAGATGGCGCACTAGGACATATTTAAAAAAATGCTTCCCGTCAGATGTGCGTCACAATTTGTGATAAATTAAATCATCGTGCAAAAAGAGCGAACATAATTTCCAAATTCCTGTTCGCTCTTATTCTATCACACATTTGTTCTTTTGGCAATTCCTTTTTTAATTTTTAATTCATTCATATAATTCGGGCAACTGTCAGAAATCATGTTACCCTTACAGTCACAAAAACAGCTCTTTAACGCACAACCAAATCATAGCTTTCCATGATCATCCGCTTTACGTCCTTGTCAGGCACACTCCCGTCAAGAATCACTGTGTTCCAGTGCTCCTTGTTCTGGTGATAGCCTGGAATGACAGACTTATATGTGTCTCTCCAGAAATCCCGCCATTCTGGCGCAACCTTCACATTAATACACATATGGCCCTGATATTCATATGTCCACAGGAACGCCTTTTTATTTTTCCTGCACCGCACCAGTATCCAGTTCGTGTCATGAAACGGGGCGTCCTGGTACACCCCATCAAATGTAAGCCCATAGTTGAGCGCCTCCTCCCTCGTTGTCACCGTGCCGCCTCCCCCATGACACGCTCAATCCGCCTGCGCAAGTCATCTCCCTTAAATGGCTTGACCACATAGTCATCCACGCCAAGCTTGGAACTCTCCACGACCGAGGCCCGGTCCTGCTTTGATGTAATCATAATCACCGGAATGTCCTTACATCGCTCCATACCGCGCACCTCCCGCAGTGTCTCGATCCCGTTTTTCTGCGCCATCTGTATATCCATGAGAATCAGGTCTGGTTTCTCCCGCCGCAGATACTGCAAGGCGCGCTCGCCTGAGTTCACAGGAATCACCTCATACTCCCGTTTCAGCTCCTGCTCAATCGTAGCCAGACTGATACTGTTGTCATCCACTGCCAATATTTTTCGCTTATCCATCATTTTACATTTCCCCTTTCCGTTGATCCTATATCATCTCTAGCATATTTCGCAGCAGTTGTTCTGCCTTCTCGTCCTCATACAGCTTGAGCAGTCCCTGAACCTCTGTCAGCTGTACTTCTATTTCAGGCTCCAGCTGGCATTCCAGCAATGCCTCAATTCGACGGGCGCACTCCTTCGCGCGGAAATTCTCCAGACTCTCCAAAGCTTCCCTGATTTCCTGTATTAGATCCGCTGCTGCAATCCTGCGTGCCTCCTGTTTCTCCTTTCTGGACTGTTGGCTGTCCGCCAGAAAACTAGAAATATGTCCTATTTGTTCTTCGTACTCTGTCAACAATTGATGTATATGCCCGTCCACATACGCCTCATCCCCTCTGTCCGCTGCTTTCTCATGCTCTCTGGCACTGACTGAGACACTCATGGCACCCACGTTAGCAGATGCGCTCTTCAAGCCATGCACCTCGATTCCATATGTTTTATAATCGTGCGCCTCCCAGAGTTCACGCAGACGCACCAGCTTGCGTTTTCCATCCAAACAATACAGATTCAGCAGTTCTAGGTACTCTTCCATGCTGCCAGAATAGCGCCTGACAACCTCCTCTGTATCAATCCCTTCAATTACTATTTTCCCAAATGCCTGCTTCCTGCTGTCGTCCTCTTTCCAGGCCTCCAGCCATGCACCGGTCCTCTGTCCAACGGTTTCGCGATAAAGTCTTGGAATCCATTTTTCAGAAAAGTCTCCCCTGCACCCTCCATAGCATTTGCAGACAGCGCGATGATCACTGGCAGGCTTCCGTTTTCCCCACACTCGCTGCGGATAATCCGAACCGCCTCAATCCCATCCATCTCCGGCATCATATGGTCCATAAAAATGATATCATACCGCGTCTGCCGCACCAGTTCGACCGCATCAGTCCCGCTTTGCGCCTCTGTAATCTCCAGGCCATATGACTGCAGGAAAATTCTTGCGATCTTTCTGTTGACTGCATTGTCATCTACCACCAAAACCTTGCAATCCCTAGCTAAAAATGGCTCCAGCGCCTCCTCTTTTCCCGCTCTGACCTCCGAAATCTCGGCTAACGGCCTGCTATCCATAATCCTCTGTGGAATCGCTACCGTAAAGACCGTACCTTCGCCATACACACTCTCTACCGTGATCGTCCCCTGCATCAGCTCCACCAGGCGTTTTGTGATCGAAAGGCCCAACCCAGTTCCCTCCACCGTGCGGTTTTGCTTAGCGTCCACCTGCTTAAAATTATCAAAAATCTCTTTGAGATCCTCCTTGCGGATACCACACCCTGTATCCTCAACCTGGAAGATAAGCAGCTCTGTATCCCCAGACTGTCCCTGAGTACCGTTGACAGATAGCTTTACATATCCTTGTTTTGTGAATTTCAATGCGTTGTTCAGCAAGTTAATCAAAATCTGCCTGATCCGGCCCTCATCGCCCAGATAGCGGCACGGGATTGCCATATCATACTCCCTTTTCAGTTCAAGACCGCGCTGCGATGCCATGACATCCATCATATTCAGAACCTCGTCAGCAAGTGATTTTACATGATATTCTGTCAACAGCAATTCCATTTTGCCCGCCTCCACCTTCGACAGATCCAGAATATCATTGATCAATGTCAGCAGATTGCGTGAAGCCGACTTGATATCGCAGGCATACTCATATACCTTCCGCCCCCTGCTCTCCTCCATGATAATATCACTTAACCCTACAATCGCATTCATCGGCGTTCGGATCTCGTGGGACATATTGGCAAGAAACACACTTTTGGCAAGGTTTGCCTGCTCCGCCTGTTCCCGTACTTGCTTAATCTCTTCTATATAATTACGCGTCTCTGTCACATCGTAGATCAAAACGACATAACCCTTGTTCTTCCCAAACTTATCCAGAATTGGCTCCACATGTCCCTGATAAAAACAGTTGTTTATGCAAAATTCTTTCTTCACACCCTCCCTAAGTCTAGCTTTGGGAAATCCTGTCAGGGACTCAATTGGCTTTCCGATCGCACGGCCATCCAGATCCGCAAAGATTCTGGCCGCTGCCGTATTATAATTGGTAATCTGCCGCTGTTCATCCAACGCTATCATACCGTCACCCATACTGTTAAACAGAATTCCAAAAGCCAGAGAGCTAAAATCATACACTTTCCCAATCCAAATCAGTATCACCACCCCGGAAAGCACCAGTCCCAGCACAACCGGCGTTGGGTCATATACCTTTGTCAGTTTCAACGTGTACGCACCAAGCGCTATCACTGGCAGAAACGAGAGCGCCAGGATCAGCTTACACCGCCTGTCTGCAGCATACTCTGGCTTTTTTACACACACCTGGATCAGGGCATACAGGGACATGACATATGGCACAATCGTGCCACACAGCATAAAGATCCAATACCCTGGTCCATAGTCCAGCCGCAGATATCCACCATTACGGCCCACATACTCTATCCATTCTATATTTCGGTAATATAAATGATGCAGATTACACGTAAAGACAAGACCTAGAACCAAGACATCCGCTGCAATCAATTTCTCCAAAATCTTCTTTGGCGTCTTTTCACAGCAATAACTATATATGAAGAAACAATAACTGACTGGAATCGTCAGTGAACCCAAATACTGCATCTTGACAGCCACGAGGGCCGCCTCTAACGTAGGCGCCGTCAGCTCCAGCAAATATCCCGCATTCTGTACCAGCGAACCGATCAGAAAATACTGCATAAGCTTCTGCTCCCTCAAGCCATCACCCTTTAGCAGGAGCAGCAGCGCAAATATAATTGAGCCAATGCCCAGCATTTCGATGCCCAACAACACAACACTCATAATCCGTTACCACCACAAAACATAATAATGATAACCCTATGATATCAGTATTTCGTGCATTTGTCCATATTTTAACAAAACTTCCCGCAGCTATTGCGCCAGAATCTCCTGCTGCTTCTTTTTGCTCAATCCGCCAAGCACCAGCTGATAGGATTTGTCGAGCAGATCCTTTAACAAATCATCTGGCACCTCCCCATCTGGATTCACAGAATTCCAATGTACTTTATTCATATAATACCCCGGAACAATATCCTCATACTGCTTTCTCAAAAAGTCTCCCTCCTCTGGCTCTAATTTCAGTGTGATATAATATGGCACGTCGTTCTCATTCAGGCAGACCGCCGCAAACAGTTTCCCACCGATCTGATAGCGGATCCAGTTCCACTCCTTCTTGTGGTCTTTGGTCACGCCAGCTTTTCCCAGCAAGTATTCATCAATCCATGTATATCTCATATCTTCTCTCCTCTTTTATCCTTAATAGACTATATTTTCCATGATTCTTATATGAAACCACATATGTATCACAGGTTTGCCCTAACGATTTTAATTCTTATATGAAACCACATATATATCACAGGTTTGCCCTAACGATTTTATATGACTGCAAAATTTTTCTTTTTTCCGTAGCTATCTAAACCTGAATTATTCACCGTTGTACCGTAATGATGGCTGAAAACCATATAGTTA
>CAJUQZ010000003.1:0-25037 GCA_910588755.1 uncultured Lachnospiraceae bacterium
GCACCCGTCAGCGCATGCTGACATATTACATCTGGGTGCCCGTGTGCATAAAAAACCGTTCAAGAGACTTTATCATGAATATATATGGCATTATTGCACTCTATCTCACCGTGATCAACCTAGCCGGCTTCGCCGTGATGGGCATTGACAAGCAAAAAGCGATCCGACACCTCTGGCGCGTCCGGGAATCCACGCTCTTTCTCATCGCCCTCGCCGGCGGAAGCCTCGGTTCCATCGTCGGTATGCGGGTATTCCATCACAAGACCAGGCACTGGTATTTTGTGTATGGAATGCCTGCAATCCTGGTTTTGCAGATTGTGCTTGCGGTATTGATCTGCAGACTGGGATAAAACAAAAACCATAAGAACTGTGTCTGCATACGCAGGCTATTATACAAAGCGGGCAGGGAAATACTTTCCTTGCCCGCTTTGTCTGGCTGTGACTATTTACTCCATTCCAGTAACGGATAAAAATCCATGCAAAAATTGCAATACGAACTTCGTTCGTGGCGCAAAAGGATTTTTACCTGCTACATGTACGTTTTAATACGTGGCTTGTAAAGCCATCATTAGCAGTAAATGTTAAATCCTGTGTGAACAGTAACGTCTGGCTTCAAATCAAACGTCAAAATACACTTGTTTCTGTGATAGAAATTGTGCTATTATAGTAATTATAACAAACCATTCCACGTTTTAATGATTCCTTTTGTGAATCCTGTGGCTGTTTGGGGAGCGCAGGCAAAATGTGGCTGGGAAATGTATCAAAAAAGAGGTGAATAAAGACTATGCATATAGCAATTTGTGATGACAATGTGGCAGACCGCAAGCATTTGGAGCGGCTGCTCTCAAGGGAGTCCGACAAGCGCGCCGGCACACCAAATATTCTGTATGTGGACTCCTACGGCGAAAAAATGCACTTTCTCGCCAATCCCCTGAAGTATAACCTGATTTTCATGGACATGAGCTCCGAGCCTGGCATCGTGGAGTTTATTATCGAGCATCTCAATGAGATGGGATACCATGCTCCGCTGGTACTGTACTCGGACAAGATTGACTACACCGCCATCCCCAATCTTCCGGACTATGTTGTGCACGCCCAAAAACCGTATATCCCGGACCCACTCCCTGAATTTCTGGCGCTGGGCGATGCAAACGTCACTGGACATGTAATCACTGTGTCCGTACATACCAATAAAGTCCTAAGCCATGTACCCAAATATAAAATCATGTATGCTCTCGGAGAAAACAACACATGTAGTTTATATCTGACAGATGGAACATCAATTGCAGTCGATGAAAAGGTTGAAGACCTGCGTCAAATCTTTGAACCTTTTGAGGAGTTTGCACGCGTGAACAAGAGCAGCATCGCCAACTTTAAATATGTGTCCGCTGTGGTGCCTGGTACACTCGTCATGCAGGATTACAAGGAGCTGAAGATTCCGCTCCTGCGCTATCGCGAATACAAATGGAAGAAACAGGAAATGGATGAACTTGATTAGGGTTCATCCACTTTTTAGGTTGTCACAATCACGCCGCCCTCATTGGCGTACATACTGCTCACGCCCGCAGTGTCGAGTATCAGTGTTTCCCTGAACTGGCACTTTTCCTCAATGTGCCTGCGCACGCACTCGGCGGCTTCGGGATTGTTGCAATGTGTGATCATAAGCCGCCTCTCCTGCGGGTTTGTAACGTCACAAACCGCGGTGTCTGCCATCTTAGCCAGTGCTTTCTTCATGCCAATCCCTTGCCCTAACTGGATAATGCTACCGTCGTCGTCCCGCATGACCGGCTTGATGTTGAGCGTCGAGGCCACGAGTGCCTTGACACCAGAAAGCCGTCCGTTTTTTCTGAGCGTGTCAAGGTTCTCCAGCACAAAATAGGTGTTGAGCTCCCTGACAAACTGTTCAACCTGCGCCGTGACCTCCCCAAACGAAAGCCCCTGCTTTTCCAGATCCATAATTTTATATACAATCTGCGTCTCTCCACAGGAAGCGGACTTTGAATCAATCACGCAAATTTCCTTTTCACCGTACTTTTCATGATACAGTTGCTCTCCGAGGACTGCGCTGTTATAGCTTCCACTAAGCTTGGCGGACAGTGTGACCACATACACGCGCTTTGCAGCTGTCTCATATGCCTGCAGATACCGCTCCGGTGAAGGGCAGGCAGACTTAGGACACTCCGAACATTCCGCCACCGCGTCGAGAAACTCCCGCTGGTTAAACTGCTCATCGTCCTCCTTCTCATACCTGTCACCTACAATCAGCGTCAGCGGTACAATCTCAAACCGCCCATCTTCCTTGAACTCCTGCGGAAGCTCGCAGCAGCTGTCAACAACGATTTTGTATTCCATCAGTCTCTACCTTTCAGATTCTCCTATACTATTTTATATAGTTTCTATAACTACATTCCATAATATCACATAACGCATTATTTGAAAAGGACTTTTTATAAATACTTGAAGTTTCTGCCAAATACCATTATAATTAAAAACTATGAACGAAAAAAGGAGACGCTTATGATTGCATTAGAGATAAAAGGAACCAAAAATATTATGAACGCCTTGCTGATATCTGGGCAGTTTGACGCCTTTCTGGTGGAGGAGGCTGTCATCACCACGTTCAATAGCTTTCACATCGACGGACACCTCGTAAAAGATTTTTACAGCAGCGAGGAGTGGGAGGCGCTTGAAAACAGCCAGAGGTCCACTGTCTTTTCCTGCTGGCAAGAAATTCGCCCTGTATGCTTCCAGCTCATCAAGGGTAAAAAAACCCCCGTTTCCTTTAAGGTTGTCCTTCACGCCGCACCACAGCTGGTTGAAAAAATCGCCTGTGATCCGGCATGTGAGGTAGCTGCCAGCCTCATTCGCTCCCTCGTGCTCAACATCCGTTATGACAATGGCAAGGTCACCTGCATCACCGGAAGCGCCTTCACCACCTTCATCATGGACAAGAGCGTTGAAAAATTGTGGGATGCTCACGTGCGCCAGCTCCTGGCTGGTTTTGGGCTGGATTTTGAAGAAATCTAATCTCCACGGTCGCTACGCTTTGGTCACTTTCGAGCGGAACACAAGGCTTGCAAGATAACCAAAAATCAGCGCGGCGCTACACCCCACGGCGCCATTTGTGAACCCGCCCTTAAAAAGACCGATAAACCCGTCCTTGTCAACAGCCTCTTTCACACCCTTCATCAGAATATTGCCATACCCTAACAGTGGCACGTTCGCACCTGCACCCGCATATTCTGCAAAGGGCTCATACCAGCCAAAAAAGCTGATCACCGCCCCAGTACAGACCAATAGCACCATCACGCGCCCAGGCAGCATCTTCGTGCGGTCCAAAAATATCTGTGCGAGCGCGCAGACCAGTCCTCCAACCCAGAATGCATTGACATAATCCATCATAAAAAACCACATACCTTTCCAGAGGCTGCACAGTGTTTGCTCCCCGCCGCCCCTTGTTTTTCATCAGGATTAGTATGTGGCTTTTTTCTGTTTTTATGTTTTTTCGGACACTTTTTTCTATTTTAATCTCTTTGATAGCTCTGTAACAATTTCCCGGATATTTTTATTCTCACACTCCACTGTGATGTTTGCGTATTTTTCATACAGCGGGACCCGCTCATCATAAAGTTCCCGCAGGGTTTCACCCTCCCTGAGCACCACCCCCCGCTCTGCCAGATCGCCCAGCCGTTCTTCTATCCCCTCATAGGACAGCTTCAAATAGCAGACCATCGCGATACTTTTCAGATATTTCATAGCATATTCGCTGTAGACAGCGCTCCCGCCTGTCGCAATCACTGCTGTTTTCGGATTCAGGGAGGCATTCACGCGGGCCTCAATTTCCAGAAAACCATCCATGCCGTACTCCTTGATCAGCTCATGGAGCTTCTTGCCCTCCCGCTCTTGTATCACAAGATCCGAGTCGAGAAAGGACATTCCCATATTCTTTGCAAGAACGACACCAATCGTACTCTTTCCAGCACCGGGCATACCAATCAGTACTATATTTTTCATCCTCAAAGCGCTCAACTCCCTGCCGTACCCTTAATCGCCAAGATATGCAACGACTTCCACCTCACAGAGCACGCCCTTGGGCAGATCCTTTACGGCCACACAGCTTCTTGCCGGATGCTGTGTAAAATACTTGGCATACACTTCATTAAATGCGGCAAAATCCGCAATATCCGCCAGAAAACAGGTGGTCTTCACCACATTGTCATAAGTCGCACCCGCGGCCTTGAGTATCTCCCCAACATTGACCATAGACTGCTCAGCCTGCGCGGTGATACCACAAGACTCTACATTGCCTGTCGCCGGGTCAATGGGTATCTGACCAGACGCATACAGAAAATCTCCTGCAATTACCGCCTGGGAGTATGGACCGATCGCCGCCGGCGCCTTATCTGTGCTAATTTTTCTCATCATTTCATTTCCTCCATCTCTCTCATAAGCTACCAATAATTCATTTTCTAACACACTTCTAACGATCTGTGCTACAAAAAAATGCTACTCACCGCACTCATCAAATTCCACGGTAACGTAATACCCTCTTGTATTTTCCTCCACAGAAACCACAGTCCCGCTTTTGGACTTTAACCTATCCCGAAATGGGATATTCCCCGACATAGCGACTGCCGGGTTGATGGTATAATAATAATTGCTTGGCAAAACCCCCTCCGTGACAGTGACCGTGTCGCCCTCCTTCACCTGCCCGGGGCGCTCCATCTTAAAATCCATCCTGCGCATAACCTATCACTTCCTCCTATACCATCTTGTGCCAGGATGTCCAAAATGTCAAGTAAAAAATCGCCACCAGACAGTGACGATTCGAAATATTGTTCATCCCGGTTTTACAGGGCGATATCCACCCTCGTATTCATTGGCTTTGTCGGCTGCTTTGAGTTGACCATAAACACTGTACGCGCACTGTTGCGGTAAACCGCAGCATCACTCACGCTGCGCGTTAAATCCGATATTTTCTGCGCCAGCTGAACACAATTGTTCCTAGTAACCGCAATGTTTCCGCCATTTAGCCGGTCCAGCTCACTGGTAAGCCTCTCAATCTCGGTATGAAAATTCAGTCTGTCCGAAATAGAGAAATGCCCGTTGATGACCTGACTAGAAAGCCCTTCCATCTTCTTCATCATGTCCTCAAGCGCAGCCTCCCCATTGAAGCCTTCCTCATCGCCTTCTTCCCCGTCGTTCTCCTTATCCGCCTGCTTCTCTAACTGCAGGCTTCTCCTAAGGCCGGCCGCGGATATGGAAATCATCACCGACTGTTCCTCAAGCTCCTGGCTCTCCTCAGAACCAGCCCTGCTCACCTTCATCGCATGCTGCTGTTCCTTGCCATTCGAACCTGAGTTGTCGATTGCCGCCGCTGCCCTGTTTGTCAAGGTGATGTTTGCACTTCTAACCTCCATAGCTGCTCCTTTCCCTTATATATCCTGTGTGAACCCCTTTTTCACACAGCCATTCTAAGATAATATTTCAGTCTATCACTTATGGTACTTACTTATGGCATTTACCTATGTTAACTGCCTTACATAATATATCGTACCTTTTGCGGGAAAAGCTTAGTCTATTTTCTGAATTTTTTGAACAAATTATTCAATTTAAAATTTATTCTGAATTCCCATCATATTCCATATAATTGTCAGACTTTTTTACAATCTGTTATAAGCCTTCCAAATGTTACGAATCCAGGGCTTCTATCACGACCGCATGTGCGATCCCTGGCACATTCTGTCCTTCGTTAAAAGAGGTCTTATTAAGCAGTGCGCCTGTCGGAATAAATAACACGCGTCTCCATTCTCCCTTTGCAAGTCTGGGCAGTATATGCGCGGAAAGTACGACCGCAGAGCACCCGCAGCCGCTGCCTCCGGCATGTACATCCTGCTTCTGTGTATCGTAGATCAGAAGGCCACAATCATGATGTCTGTCACTGATATCAATATGCTCCTGTGACAGCAGATTAAATAATGCCTGTTGTCCAACACTGCCAAGATCCCCGGTAAAAATCGCATCATAGTCCTGCGCCTTCCTGCCAAAATCCTTCAGGTTTGTCGCGATGGTCCACGCCGCAGCTGGTGCCATTGCACAGCCCATATTAAAGGAATCCTTGATGCCAAAGTCTTCTATCCGCCCTATTGTAACACCTGTTATCCCTATTTTCTTCCCGTATTTACCCTCGTATTCATTCTTAATCGTTCTCCCGGATACAGATTTGTGTAGCGCATTGCTGTGCTGCAGCAGGAACGCGGCGCTGCCCGTCACTGTCCAGGACGCGTACAGTGGCCGTTGTCCACCATATTCGAGCGGATAACGAAATTCCTTCTGCGCACTTGCAAAATGACTAGATGTCAGGCTTAGCACACGGTCTGCATAGCCGGCCGCCACGCTCATGCTCCCCAAGCACAGTGATTCCCCGCAAGTGGAGCATGCCCCATACAGGCCAAACAGCGAAATATTGTAATCCACCACGCCAAACGAACTTGCGATATTTTGTCCGAGAAGGTCCCCAGCATACAGATACCGGATATCACCTGCCTCCGCACATGTTTTAGACAACGTGAGCGCTATGGCCTCCTTCTGGAGCGCACTCTCCGCCTTCTCCCACGAGTCCTCGCCAAACATGTCATTTTTGTCGTCACTCACCTTGTCAAAGCTGCCCGCAAGTGGACCCTCATCCTCCATCTGCCCCACAACCGAGCCGCTCCCCATAATGAGGACCGGGTTGCCATATGCGATACTCGATGTACCGAGCGCCCTGTTTTCTACTATATTTTTTTCCACTTAACCGCCTCCTGTTATTTACATTTTTGTGATAGGCAACTACTGTTACGATATACCACATAGTTTTTCTTAAAATGCATGAAAATATGTATGATATCAGACTATGCTGACATCCTTCCTTTGAATGTACTTGTACAATCGAGTAGGGGAATGACCTTCTCCACTACTCCCCGCGCGACCCGTGCGCCGCCTTTGCGGCATATTTCCTCTGCACGGGGCTGTGCATAAAAAAGACACCTATTACAAGATGTCTTTTTGTGTCCTATTCTATTTTCTTACTATTGGTTCACCTATTTCCTGTACTTCTCACTCTGTGACGCAATGAAAGCAGTATCCTCAAAATAGTCAATCCTCATGGCGCGCTTCACCTCCGAGAGCGTCTGCGCAGCAACCTCCCGCGCCGCGTCAGAACCCCGCTTCAGGATATTGTAAATCTCCGGAATATCCTTCTCATACGCCGCACGTCTTTTCCTGATTGGCTCAAGCTCCTCCTGCACAATATTGTTTAGCAGTTTCTTCACCTTCACATCACCAAGACCGCCCTTTGTATAATGGGCCTTCATCTCATCAAGGTTTTTATAATCTGGACAGTACCGCTCAAAATGCTCGTCGCGTGCAAATGCATCCAGATACGTAAACACGGTATTTCCCTCCAGATGTCCGGGATCGCTTACCTGCAGGTGCAAGGGATCTGTATACATGCTCATGATCTTTGCGCGCACCTCGTCTGCGGTGTCCGCCAGATAGATGCAGTTTCCAAGGGACTTGCTCATCTTCGCCTTTCCGTCCGTCCCCGGAAGACGCTTGCAGGCCTCCTCCTCTGGTATCAGGGCTTTAGGCTCCACAAGCACCGGGTTTTCGGGCGCATACACCGCATTGAACTTGTGTACGATCTCCTTGGTCTGCTCTATCATCGGAAGCTGGTCCTCCCCCACAGGAACCACATTGGCTTTACAGAACGTGATATCCGCAGCCTGGCTGATCGGATATGTAAAGAAACCTACAGGGATGCTTGTCTCGAAATTTCTAAGCTGTATCTCACTCTTTACCGTAGGGTTTCGCTGCAGCCTCGACACCGTGACAAGGTTCATATAGTAAAATGTTAGCTCTGTGAGCTCTGATATCTGCGATTGTATAAAGAGCGTGGCCTTTGCCGGGTCAAGCCCCGCAGAGAGGTAGTCTAGCGCTACCTCGACAATATTCTGCCGCACCTTTTCCGGATTCTCCATATTGTCGGTCAGCGCCTGCGCGTCCGCAATCATAATGTATATTTTGTCATATTCCCCCGAATTTTGCAGCTCTACCCGCCGTCTTAGCGAACCCACGTAATGTCCGATGTGAAGTCTCCCTGTGGGTCTGTCACCCGTTAAAATTATCTTACTCATTCCTTTATATCCTCCCACTCATCATAACCTGATATCCCATCCCGCCATATTCTGAATCACGCTTTCTCATTTCATCTTTGCATTGCTTGCTGCATCAAGATCCTGATATCCGTAAAAATGGACTGTATTCTCCATGATTTCGCGCGCCACATTCCGGCCTTTTTGTGCGTGTGCCACGATATAGCGCCCATACATCTCCAGCATCCTGTCCGAGTACGTCCCAAGCTCTCCCCTAAGATATGTCTCATACGATGTGTCATCGGGTAGATCCTCTGATGTGTGTATCCTGCGGGCATCATCTGCCAGTCTAGGATACGCCGCCGCAAACTCCTCCATCCACTTCACCTGGAGTGCAATCACCTGCTCCATGACAGCCCTCTTCTCCTCCGGGATGGGGGGAAGCTGATCTGCAAAGCACGCGTACTCAAGCGGTGCTGTTGACTCCATCATGCGGGCATACTTCTCCTCAATCATATTCCTGCCATTTGCATAATTTGTCTTAAATTCAAACAGATACTGCAACAGCATATCCTCTGTCCACGTCATATACTGGCTCATGCGCATGACCTTAAAGGTTGGCCAGTTATTCTGGCAGCCCGCCCGACCACCCTCGTTTTGTACCTTGTCAAATGCCTCAAACTCCGCTTTCGCTATGGACAGTGCGAGCGCTGTGATCACAGGCGTGTTTGCTACGATCGCCGTCAGGAGCGCATCGCTTTTGGCCGTGAGCTCCTTTGTGCAGGCATCCAGATACAGGTCGCACTTTCCTACCATATCCCGCTTCTCAAGTTCGTTTGCAAAGATAACAGCCAAAGACTCGATCGCCGCTGTAAGCTCTGCCTCATGCGCTTCGTCCACCGGAAGCAGACTGACACGCTCCACCAGCGCTGCCACACACAACTGCTCACCGTTTTCCCCGCAAATGGTCATCTGGGAGTTTTCGGGCATTCCCTTAAACAGCCATTTATCGTGCGGCGCATATGTTCTATTCAACAGATAATACAGCTTCATCGCCTGCTTTGCACACTCCGCCTTTGCAAGCTCTGCTGCAACAAGCTGTCCGCGCGTGCGCATACGTGGCAAATTATACTGCCCGCTCTGAGAAAACAGGGCGCAAGTCTGCGCGATTTTCCGATACCAGACAGCCTTGGGATAGTATTCCTTTAGCATATCCCGGTACATCGTAAAGATTCCCTCATCATCACGGAAAACCTCGCCGTTTACAGCCGCCGCAAGCGCGTAGTCATGCACTGCAAGCCAGCTCTTGATCGTGTCCATAGACTCTTTTCCACCCGTCAGGTTCTCCTGGTTGTGCGCGAGCATTCCCACCAGGTTATACCCGAGCAGGCCCTTATAAAAGTCCTCGATAATCATGACGCCGCAGCGGTCCCTGCCGTGGAAAGTCTCAAGCCTGTCAACCCCCATAAAGCTTCTGGGAAGCTGGTCATACGCCTCCTGAAGCTCCTCTCCAATCTGCTCGTACACCTTCTTCGTGACCCACATCACAAAGCGCGGCCCGTAATCGTGATCCCGCGATATGGCGTCATCATACCCAAAGCAGTCTGAGCCCTTACCCACAAGCCCCACCGCAATGACAGACTCATAGGCGCGGAATTTCGAAGCGATCATTGGCTTGCCATACGCTTCATAGTAGAGGCGGCACAATTCCAGACCTGTAACGGTGGCATTCTCCCTCTTCGTCAGCTCTGAATCAGCTTCCCTGCCTTGAGCTTCCCTCATTTGAGCCTCCTGGGTTCTTGCTTCTGCAGGTAAGCCCTGATTAGGCGCGGCCGCCGCGACTTCTGCCGGAACTGTTTCAGACTTCTGGAATGCCGCTCCACTGACCGCACCCTGCGCACCCATACCTGGCGCTTCTGCTGTCCCCTTATCAAGCCCTGTTGTCTCTGCCGCAGGAGGCTGCTGTGCCCATATATCATCGCTGTTCACCGCCCCCTCATCTGATGAAGGCCCCTGAAATGCTGATTTTGACGGCGCTGGCTCCTGGTAAGCAGACTCTAACGGCATAGCCCCTTGGAACGCTGACTCTGCTGGTGCAAACTCCTGTGTCGCTGACGAGGAAAACTCAGTCCCCTGGAACGCGGACTCTGATGATGCGGGCTCCTGTGTCGCTGATGCTGACGACATAGCCCCTTGAAACGCGGACTCTGCTGGTGCAAACTCCTGTGTCGCTGACGAGGACGGCGCTGGCTCCTGATATGCAGATTCTAACGGCATAGCCCCTTGAAACGCGGACTCTGATGGTGCAAACTCCTGCATCGCTGACGAGGACGACTCCGTCCCCTGGAACGCTGACTCTGATGATGCAAACTCCTGCATCACTGACGAGGACGACTCCGTCCCTACCGTCCCAATATCCGCATTCTGCACCTCCTCTGTCCCGGCTGTCTCTGGCGCGCCCGCCTCCTCAGCCAACAGCGCTGCCTCATTTATCTTATTCTCTATAATCCCAATATTATCGCTCAGCCGCTGATACTGGATATTATCCTTCCCCAGGTATTTTGCCACGCAGTCCCTGCTCTTTTCCATGACACTCAATGCGCTAGCATAGTCCTTATCCATATAGTACAGACTGCCCAGCGCAGACAACGCTGCACTGTAATGGGCATCGTCCACGCCAAGCTCCTCAAAAATACGGATGGCCTCCTCCGCCCTTGCCTTTGCCTCCTCGTCCTGTCCAAGCTCTATGCAGGTATTGGCAAGATTTGCCTGTGTGACCGCCACCTCAAACTGTTTATCCGGTTTGTGCGTCACGATATACAGCGCATTGACTAGCTGCTCCTTGGCCGACGCAAAATCGTTCATCTCCTGGTACAGCAGACTAAGATTGTTGTAAAAATTGGCAAAATACATGTCATCCTCATCAAGCTGTGCCACATAGATCGGCCTTACCCGGTTGTAGAGCTCAAGTGATTCCTGCAACAGTCCCGCTGCACGGTGCGCGTTTGCCGCATTTAACAGCGTGGTCGCATAGGGAATCGTATCCTGTATTCCCATATCATCCATGAGCGCGATCGCCTTATGGCAATTTGCGATAGACTGGTCATACTGGCCTGTCTCCCTGTAAAAGCCGATGATTTCATTGTAAAGAGTCAGCAGTACATCCTTTGCATCTTCCTCGATGGCCTGCGCAATATGTGACTCCAAATACTGTGGTATCTCGTCTACCTTCTCCTGTGCAAAGAGTGTGTCAAGCTCCTGTGTTACCTGATTTATGTCCATATTGTCCTCCTCACTTGATTTTTCTCAATATATCTGTTGTGTGTGCCCCTGCCCCGATTAAGTCCGCCCGCTCACAGACCGCCATCTGATATCGGACAAACAGCTCAAATTCTTCCTCGCTAAGCTGGTTTAAATAGGACCTGATATAGTTCGCCGGCCCGTCAGGCGAGATAATCTGCAGCCGCTGTAGCCCCTCTGCCTCATTCAGGGCGTCGATATCCTCCAGCCGCATATAATCGTAGAGCCCGCCCGGTGCCGGTATCGTGTGAAAATCTTCTGTAAGACGTCCCTGCTCCATACACGCTGACACATGCCGTTCCTTGAAAGCATATGTAATGACACTGTACTCATTCATACAATAGGCCACCAGAATCACGCCGCCAGGCTTCGTGACACGCTTTGCCTCATGAAGCGCCTGCCGCTTGTCATCAAACCCATATAAATGATACATCGGCCCGAATAAGAGCGTCACGTCAAAACTGTCATCCGCAAGCTTGTTGAGTTTCAGGGCATTTCCCTGCATCGCCTTGACGCTGCTTGCCTTTTTCTTTAGAACTCCCAAGTTGTAGCGGACAAGCTCCACCGCGGTGACATCATACCCCTCCTGTGCAAGTGCCACGCTGTAGCGCCCAGTCCCTGCGCCGATATCCAGAAGCTTTATCTCTCCCCTGACCTCATCCGCCCCGCGCCCGGCGGCAATCCGCCCTGACGCCTCCTCCAGATATTTGTGGATATATTTCATGGAGACACGGTATTCAACCTGTCCGTGGCGTGAATTAAGGCGCTTTTCCTCATTAAATTTGTTGTAATATTCCTCAAGCTCTGTCATCTATATGATTAGTACCTCCAACTTCCGCTGTACCCATGTGATAATCGGTCCCAGGAAAAAAGCAACCAGAATCGTGACGATGCCGACATCCCCGCCAAGCACAAAGCCCGCCGCCATAAAGCTGATATCCCACAGCATGCGCACCACCTTAAATGAAACCTTTTTCACACGGCCCGCTATAATAAACGGCAGCGCATCATAAGGTGATGAACCAAGACCTGCGCACATGTATGCAGCAGCCCCCAGCAAAAAGACGGCAAGTGATGGAACCAGCAGTATATATCTTGTCATTGTAGCCTCAAAAAATCCCGCCGGAAGCAGCAGTGACCAGATCCATTTAAAAAAATCAGAGATATAACCCAGAAAACACATGTTCCCTATTGTTCCAAAACCAATCATACCAAGGTCATACCGTATCACAAAGACAAAGGTCACCAGATGGCACAGAAGCTGGCAGGTTCCAAAACTTAACGGCACAAAATTGGTGACGCCCTGTGTCAGGCAGGAACAGGGATCCGTCCCTAAATTGATCGCCCTTAGAAGCGACAACCCCAGCCCCTGTGCTGCGATGCCGCACAACATCATCACCATACGGTTTTTAAATTTGGGCGGACATGCAAAGCATTTCCTGTTTTTCAGATTGAAACCTGCCTTAGAACTCATAAAAATTGTGCTCCTCCACTTTACCAGATGCCTCCTGTGCCGGCGGCGCCTGTTCTGGCGCGGGCGGCGTGGTCGATGGCTTTGTATGAACGCTGTCTGTGCGTATGTCAATCACAGGCCCCCCTGTGCCGTTGATATAATCTCCTGTGATCGTCACTTCCCCGATATTGTCATCCTTTGGTATCTCATACATGATATCGAGCATGAAATCCTCGATAATCGCACGGAGTGCCCGCGCACCGGTATCCCGCTCCATTGCCTTTTGGGCGATGGCCTCAAGTGCGCTGTCATCAAAGTTGAGCTTCACCTCATCCAGTTCTAGAAGCTTCTGGTACTGCTTTAAGATCGCATTCTTGGGCTCTTTTAAAATCTTGATGTAGCTCTCCTTCGTCAGGCTGTCCAGCGGGCAGATAATCGGAAGGCGCCCGATAAACTCCGGAATCATGCCAAACTTTCTGATATCTTCCACAGTCACTTTTTTTAAGATATTTTTCTCCTTGTCAAAGGCATCCTTGAGCTCCGCGTTAAAACCGATCGAGGACTGCTTTGTGAGCCGCTGCTTGATAATCTCCTCAAGGTCAGGAAACGCGCCTCCGCAGATAAACAGGATATTCCTAGTGTTGATCGTTGTCAGCGGCACCATCGCATTTTTGCTGTTTGCCCCCACAGGAACCTCCACATCAGAGCCCTCTAAGAGCTTTAGCATTCCCTGCTGTACGGACTCGCCGCTCACATCGCGCGAGGTCGTGTTCTTTTTCTTGGCAATCTTGTCAATCTCGTCTATAAATACGATCCCCTGCTCCGCCTTCTCAACATCATTCTCCGCCGCTGTCAGGAGCTTGGAAATCACAGACTCGATGTCATCACCGATATACCCCGCCTCTGTAAGCGAGGTTGCATCCGCAATGGCAAGCGGCACGTCCAACAGCCGCGCGAGCGTCTTTACCATATAAGTTTTGCCACATCCTGTCGGTCCTAACAGCAGAATATTGGATTTTTCTATCTCAATCTCGTCCATTGTGCCAGTTGTCACACGCTTGTAGTGATTGTATACCGCCACAGATATCACTTTTTTGGCATAGTCCTGTCCCACGACAAAATCGTCCAGCTGCGCCTTGATCTTGTGAGGCGCCGGCAGGTCGTGGATGTTAAATACGGCCTTCTCCTTCTTTTCCTTTGGCTTTTTCTTCTTGAGCTTCTGCCGGTTTGGGATACCGCCGTCCCCCTGCAGGTCCGCGATGTTGACAAAGCTGATATTTGGGAAACGCTTCTTGCCGTCCTTATCCTTATCAAAATTGAGGTTTGTGTTGTTGAGCATCCCCTGGTAGTCAAACTGGCTGACGGTGTCCATCGTCTTGTGCATGCAGTCCGAGCATACCGAGATATGATTTGGGAGCTTGAACATCTTTCCGGTCTTGCTCTCCGGACGCCTGCATATAAAGCACACGTCCTCGTACTCGCTCTCTTTCTCCTCGTACCCGTCATCAGCGTTTTTCATATCTGCTTCCTTCTCGTCATCCCCACCTGATTCATCCCCTGTCATATCTACAATCTCATCATTGTTGTCCAAATTGTTATCCAACCTTATGCCCTCCGTTTTACATTTCACTATTCTTTATACCCAAGCCTTACATCGATCGTCCGTTCTGTATATTCGCCGTCATTTTGCCGCATCAGTACCACTTCAACCTCTGTTCCTGCAGAATAGTACTCGAGCAGTCCCTGCAGCTCCTCCATGCGCGTGATCTTCTCGCCGTCTATGTATATGATGATGTCCCCTTTCAGAATCCCCGCGGCATCGGCGGCTGTATCCTCGAGTACATTGCTCACATACACGCCCTCTGGCATCTCATACCGCGCAGTTGCCTCCTCAATGACATCCGTACCTGAAATACCAAGGAACGCGCGTTCTTCTTCCGGCACCTTTCTCCTTGTCTCTTTCTGCATCAGATCCTCAATGATCGGTTTTGCTGTCGAGATGGGAATGGCATACCCCATTCCCTCGATTACATAGTCTGCAATCTTGCTGGAATTGATACCGATTACCTCGCCCTTTACGTTTAACAGCGCCCCTCCCGAATTACCTGGATTGATCGCCGCGTCCGTCTGGATCAGATATCCTGACACCATATCCGGGTCATCCGCAAACACATTTCTGTTGAGTGCGCTTATGACACCTGTCGTGACAGACTGTCCATATCCCAGCGAATTGCCTATCGCAATCGCCGGCTCACCCACCTGGAGACTGTCTGAATCCCCAAGCGCCGCAATTGCGATACACGCCAGTGTATCGTCTGACATGTCCTCAAGGAAGACAGAGACAATGGCAAGGTCATTCTCCAATGAGATGCCCTTCACATATGCGATCGCTTCCTCCTCGTCGATAAACTGCACATACAAATTATTGTTATCTTCAACCACATGGTAGTTGGTGACAATCAAAAGCTCCTCATCGCTCTGCGCAACAATGATTCCTGATCCATTTGCCTGGTCGTCATACTCCTCATCGTACCAGTAATCATATGCTGTATATTCGTTCGTAATTGACACGACACAGGGCATTGCTGTTCTTACCACGGCTGTCACGTCCGCCAAAACGGCTAGCGCCTGGTCCTCCTGGTCGATAATCTCCACATGACTTACCCTGGCAGTGTCCTTTTTATCCTTTTTGTCTTTCTCATCCTTCTTTTTGTCGTCTGTGTCCTCTGCTTTTTCCTTCTCCTCTGTCTGCCTGCTGTCCTCCTCTGCCTGCTCGCTGTCCTCCTCGGATGCCGGCGCACTTTCTAGCTCCTCATCCGTCCTGGTTTCTTCCTCCTCATCCTCGTCAAACCGCGGTTTCTGCAGCGTGTCATCAGAGCCGGACTTATCGTTCCTGCCATTGTGGTTCAGGCTGTTTCCTGCACCCTGTGTCTGTGGGGCGCTGCTGGCATTCTGCATGCCTCCTGTGCCGGCTGTCTCTGCAGTCGTTCCATTGCCGCTGCGGCCTGCCAGGACGCTCTCATCGACATGAATCTCCACCCGCTCTAGCCATGCCGGCCTTGTGCCGTCCGCGCCATTTATAAAGGTGCCCACAACGTATCCACCGCCAAGGGCATACGCCCCGGCAAACGCCGCACACCCCAAAGTCACCATGATATTTTTCCATATTGATTTTTTTCCCATGCCCAAATGCCTCCTTTGACTGCCTGACTGCTCACTCCACAGTAACCGACTTTGCCAGATTCCTTGGCTTATCAACATCACAGCCCTTCCCCACTGCCACGTAATATCCAAACAACTGCAGCGGTATGATCGCCAGCGAATTGGTAAAATGCTGGTTTGTCCTAGGTATATAGATTACATAATCGGCAGCCTTCTCTATCTCTGTGTTCCCCTCGTTGGTAACGGCAAGCACAAATGCGCCTCTCGCCTTCACCTCAACCATATTGCTAAGCGCCTTTTTGAACAGGTCATCCTGCGTTGCAACCGCCGCAACAAGCGTTCCTTTTTCAATCAGCGATATTGTCCCATGTTTTAACTCCCCTGCCGCGTAGGCCTCCGAATGGATATAGGATATCTCCTTTAATTTCAAAGAGCCCTCCATAGAGATGGCATAATCAATGCCCCTGCCGATGAAAAATACATCCTTTGCGCCAATGTAGCGGTTTGCGAAGCGCTGTATCCGCTGCTTGTTGGCCAACAGCATCTCAATCTGTGCCGGAAGCCGTTTTAAGTCCTCGAGCATATCAAGGTATGACGCGTCATCCAGTTTTCCGCGCACCCGCCCAAACTTCATCGCAAGCAGGTACAACGCAATCAGCTGTGCGCTGTACGCCTTTGTGGTGGCAACTGCAATCTCAGGCCCTGCCCACGTGTACATGACATTGTCAGCCTCCCTTGCAATCGAGCTGCCCACCACATTTACGATGCCTAACACCTTGTGCCCGAGTGCCTGCGACTCCCGGAGGGCCGCAAGTGTATCCGCCGTCTCACCCGACTGGCTGATTACGATAACCATTGTTCCCTCCTCGAGTATTGGGCGGCGGTAGCGAAACTCGCTTGCGACATCAACCTCCACTGGTATCCTGGCAATCCCCTCTATGACATACTTCCCTGTCACACCTGCATGGTACGCAGAGCCGCACGCCACAATAAAAATCTTGCTGACAGCCTGAAGCTCCTCGTCCGACATGCCAAGCTCCTCGATCACGATATCATTGTCCTTGATTCTTGGCCCCAGCGTATCTGACACCGTCTTTGACTGCTCATACATCTCCTTTAGCATAAAATGCTCATAGCCGCCCTTCTCGGCAGCGTTGGCGTCCCACTCAATCGTGACTGGCTCCTTGGTAAGCTCCTCCTCATCGGCAGTGTAAAAGTGCATATGGTCTGCGCGGAGGCGCACCACCTCCTGGTTTTCGATAAAATAAACCTTTCTGGTGTATTTGAGTATGGCCGGTACATCTGACGCAATAAAACACCCATCCTCATTCTGTCCCACAATCAGGGGACTGTCCTTTCTGACCGCAAAAATCTGGTCAGGATGGTCCGCAAATAAAATCCCAAGCGCATAGGAGCCCTGCACGCGATGCATGACCTTTGTGATGGCTTCAAGCGGATTTCCTTTGTAATAATAATCTATCAGATGGGCTAGCACCTCTGTATCCGTATCTGATACAAACGTGTAACCCTTCGAAATCATTTTCTCCTTCAATGGCAGGTAATTTTCGATGATCCCGTTGTGGACGACCGCAATCGTCTCCTCGGCATTGTAATGCGGATGGGAATTTGCGTCGCTTGGCGCCCCGTGCGTCGCCCACCTTGTATGTCCTATCCCGATTGTCCCGGGCATCGTAGCACCCCCGTGCGTCAGCTCCTCAAGCACCTTAAGACGCCCTACTGATTTCTTAATCTGAATCCGTTCCCCGTCAAAAACCGCCATTCCTGCCGAGTCATATCCCCTGTACTCCAGCTTAGAAAGTCCCTCGAGTATGACAGGCGCCGCCGCATGTTTTCCGATATATCCTACAATTCCACACATAATTCCTGTTCCTCCCTGTTCATATTCCTTCATATTCCCATTCTGCCAGCCTGCTTCCTACATGTTTACACAGATATCAGGCATTGTTTTTGCTAGCCCCAGTAGGTCTTGCTCTGGCTGCACCACTTCACGAACCCTTTTGGCAGGCTCTGGTAATGTTTTCCTAGCTGGTATCCAATCAGCTTATACCCGCTTGACACGATCAGATATGGAATCTGCATCCATTTCTTTGTCTCTCCCAAATGCCGGATGGTGCTCTTTACCAGCCGAATGCCTTCATTTTCTGACGATACCACATCAAACACCTCAGGGTGCTCAGCCTGCGACACGCCCAGGTCAAAATTGCGGTGAAACTGCTGCATGCAGGTGTAGTTGTGCGAGTGGTGCACCTGCGCCTGTGCCGCATAGGCAATACTGTAGCCCGCAGTGACCGCATGTCCCGCATACACCATATCTTCATTGAAAATCGCCCGCTTGACAAACCCGCCTATCGTCTCGTATATTTCCCTGTTATACGCAGCACATACGTTGGAACAGAAAAATGTTTTGATTCCAAGCCTGTCAATGTCCGCCTCCGATTTAACCGATGACTGCTCCGGATAGTTAAAGCTCCTAGTGTAGCGCTCAATCTCACGGCAGTCTGGCAGCGGAAGCTGTCTTGCATATGCAGCCGCAACCCCCTCCTGGCCAAAAAGCGCTTCCACCAGTCTCTGCACAAGCTGGTCGTCTGCTGGTATAGCATCCTGTGTCATACACACAAAAATATCGGACTTAGAGTACTGTACGGCCTTTGCCCTCGTCCGCCCATGATCGAACTCCTTCTCTGACAGGTGATGTATCTCAACATTCTTATATTTTTCCAAAAATCCTGTTCCATAAAAAAGATTATAGAAGTAGCGCTCCTCTGTATTCATTATAATAATCTTGTGTATGGGATATGTCTGCTCCTCCAGAAGCCTGATCAGGTCCATAACCTGCTTTTCGGGCTTAAAGGTCAGCAATATGACATCTACACTGTACTGCATCTTATCGCTCCCCGTATGCCAAAAAGGAACCGTTTTCGGTTCCTAGTCGGCTCCCTTATTCTCCATTATAACTGATTCCTGTATCCAATGCAATCTTCTGGCTACACTTGTTTACGGTATCTGTGGGCACATAGTCACTCTCATCAAACAGAAATTCATGCAGCAGTGACACATTCTTTGTGAGATCGATTGGCACAACGACACTTGCCTTTCCCACAAAACCATTCATCTTGACATGCTCGCTAAACGGAAAACCTGATGTCTCACCAATCTGGTAGCTTGCAATATCCGAGAGCAGCTCTAAGATCTCAGACATCGTGAGGGACGTTGCAATCTCCCCAAACACATCATCCACAATCTTATTCAGAGTTGCCGGATTCATGGTCATCGCCTTTTTGGCAATCTGTGTGAGCACCCTTCTCTGACGCTCCGTCCTCGCGCCGTCTCCCCCACTGGTATATCGAATCCTCGCGTAAGCCGTCGCCTGCAGGCCGTTGAGTGTCTGCAAGCCGGGGTGTTCGACAGGCGTATACTCTACGTACGGAACTGCATAGTACTCATCACCGCCCGCAGCATCCTTGCCCACCACTTTTCCTACCATTGATATCTGATAGCTGTTTAGATGCGCGATCTCCTCCTGCGTCACATCGATCTCAACACCGCCGATCGCATCCACAACATCGATCACCGCGTCAAATCCGACAGTGACAAAATCTGTGATATCAAGGTCAAGATTCATATTGAGCATACCAATTGCCTGCTCTGCACCGCCCTTTGCATAGGCCGCATTCGCCTTGCTGTACTTATCATTTGTCATGTTAAGCCACGTATCGCGGTACACAGATACCAGTCTCACTTCCTTGGTATCCTGGTTGATTGACGCGATCATAATAACATCTGTACGCGTATTCCTGTTGAGCTCCTTGTCGCGCGAATCCACGCCAAACAAAGCGATATTCCGATAGCCCTGCATCGTGCTTGTTCCCTGTTCAATGTTATTTTGAATCTCCTTATTGATGTGGACCCTGACCGGATCAATCTCAACAAGCTGGATCTGATTTGTCTTATTGACCACCCACAGCGCTGACAGCAGGATTAGCAGCAGAAAAATTTCCACGACAAACAAAAGAATCTTTCTCCGCTTTTTCTTCTTGGCCTGCTGTGGTGGCACCTGACCTGGCTTCTTCTTTGCCTTGCCGTTTGCCGGATTCTGTGACCGATTGTCTGGCCTTTGTCCGTCCTGTGCCTGTTTACGGGACTGCCCTGACGATTTTGGATTGGAATGGCTAGACGACTGGCCACCTGATGGTCTTTGCTGACCATTCTGGCGCTGACCCGATGCTTGGCCGCTCTGGTTTCCCGATGGCCTTGGCTGACCGTTTTGGCGCTGGCCGTTCTGACCTCCTGACGGTCTTTGCTGACCGTTCTGGCTTCCCGATGGCCTTTGCTGGCCGTTCTGGCTTCCTGTTGGCCTTGGCTGGCCATTCTGGCGCTGGCCGTTCTGACCTCCTGACGGTCTTTGCTGGCCATTCTGGCTTCCTGTTGGCCTTGACTGGCCATGCTGACCGTTCTGGCTTCCCGATGGTCTTGACTGGCCGCTCTGGTGTCCTTCCCCGCTCTGCGGCGCTGGCCTGCGTGGCTGTCCGCCTCCCTTTGCCTGACCCGCTGAGGGCGTCTGCCGGCCTGCCTTTAACTGTCCATCTGACCGTCTGCCCTGACCTGACCCACCTGCAGGCCCCGGCTGTCCCTTTGGCCTAGGTTTTGCCACCGGCCTGCCGTCGCCCTCTGGCGTCCTCAAGATTTTATTGTTTTTGCTGTTATTATTTTCATGCTCCTGCATTTTTTACCTCCATGCTGCCATCAGCCTAACGGCGTCAGCACATATCTCCCCTCGCTACTCTCCCCTATCGCCCAGATTCATTATTGGTCTCACCAGGCGATTTTCAATAGGCATTTTTATTGATAAATCCCTTGAAAAACGTGAGGAATAATATTTTGAAATCAAATGCCATTGACCAGTTTTCAATGTAGTAGAGATCATACTCTATCCGCTTTTTGATCGAGGTATCTCCCCTGTATCCATTTACCTGTGCCCACCCTGTGATTCCGGGGCGGACCTGGTGCTTTATCATGTATCTTGGTATCTCCTCTTTGAATTTCTCCACAAAAAGAGGTCTCTCCGGACGCGGCCCGATCAGGCTCATGTCCCCTTTTAACACATTAAATAGCTGTGGGAGCTCATCGATACTTGTACTGCGCAGTATCCTTCCCACTTTTGTGACTCTCGGATCATTTTTGGTCGTCCAGCCTTTTTTCTCATCGGCCTCATTCTGGACCTCCATGCTCCGAAATTTATACATCTGAAAGGGCTTATTGTGAAGCCCAACTCTCTCTTGTTTAAAAATAAGCGGCCCCCTGCTTGTCGCCTTCACCCCGACTACGGCCGCCAGCATAAACGGGGAGGACAATGCTATCGCAATCAGCGCCCCCACAATATCCACCAGCCGTTTGAGCAGCATATTGACGAAATTATTGAGCGGAACCCTTCTGATATTGACCACCGCCAGACCGTCCAAATCCTCCAGGTATGGCCTGCTTGGGATCACGCTATTGTAGTCTGGTATAAACTTGGTATGCACGCCGGATTTCTCACAGAGTTTTACGATATTTTCCAATCTGTCATAATCTGCGAGGGACAGCGTAATGCCAATCTCATCGAGATGGTTTTCGGCAAGGATCGTGTTGAGCAAACTGATCTCCCCTGTCACCTTCACGCCTTTGTATACAGCGCCTACCGGAACATGGTCGTCGAGAATTCCGTACACTTCGTACCCCCACTCCGGATTTGCCTTGATCTTGTTGATGTACTCCTCGCCCGCGCGCGAATATCCAACCAGCAGAATATGCTTGATATTGTAGCCCTTGCTGCGCATTCTGCGGAGCCAGTAGCGGACCGTCTTTCGCATCAGGGACTCCGCCACGATGTTGATTCCATAGAACACACCGACCATGCCTCGTGAGAAATCCGGTATATTGATGGCAAAGAGCACTACCATGACGGCCAGAAGTCCGATCGTATTTGCTTTTATAATATTAAAGATTTCATAGACCGTCTTTGCCGTGCGCTTTGATGAATACAGATCCGCCGCATTGTATAAGATCAGATATTCTGGTACGATGGCCAGAAATGCGATGAAATAAACCTGCACTGACAAAATACCTGTGCCGGGCTCATTCTCCTTCACAAACCCGCTGAGCCACAAAAACCAGGCAGCCCAGTATGCGGCTGTAATCACCAGTGCATCGAGCAGAACCAGCAGTCTGTTAAAATACTTCTGATTATCCCTTATCAATTTACTCACCCTTATTCCAATGGAAAGAATTCAACACATTTCATTCTACAATATTTGAGCAAAAAGTACAACTTATTTTTTATTCATGCAAAAAGTCTGACGAAATTCCACCAAAGTTCTAGTTGTATCGACACGTAATTCCAGAATCTGCCTTTGTCAAACTTTTGTCTGTGTCTTTTCCCAGCCGGGCTTATCGAAAGCTTCACTCCCTCCCAAAGCCCTGACACGTAATCCTTTCCCATTCCTTTTCTGACAAAAAACAGTGTTTTTATCAAAAATCCCATAATCAGAAACGGCAGATTCAACACAATCTGCAAGACCGGCATATTTTTGTATATCATATAGATACTGTTTCTCGATGCCAGCGCGGTCTTAAAGGCATTGTACCTCGAACCGCTTGTAGCGCTTCCTGCGTGGTATACTATAGAGTTTGCCGCAAATCGGTTTCTATATCCAAAAATTTTTGCCCTGTAGCCGATGTCAATGTCCTCAAAATAAGCAAAATGTTCCTCGTCAAACAGCCCTACCTGGTTTTCTTCCAGCAATTCCCTGCGGTAAATTGCAGCGCCTGCGCAGGCAGCAAAGATATCACAGTCTGTCGTATATTTGTTCGGGTTCTTGTCTTTCCCCCTCGCGTATGCCCAGCCTAGCGCACAGTAATAATCCCCTGCATCGTCTGTCTTGTCCTTATCGTACAGAGACACCAGCTTTGCCGAAGCTGAAAATATTTTTTTGTTTCGATCACTGTCGAGGACCTTCTCGAGCTCATGCACAAAAGAAAGCTCTGTCTGTGTGTCATTATTTAATAAAATAACATATGGTGTTTTACTTGCCCTGATTCCCTGGTTTACCGCGTGACTAAAGCCTGTATTTTGCTGGTTTCTGATAAGCTGAACCTGCGGGAAACGGTCCCGCACCAGCTCCATGCTGCCGTCCGTTGAGGCGTTGTCCACCACGATAACTGCAAGCTCCTTTGTCGTCCCGCCGTACAGGCTCTCGAGACATGCCTCAATATATTTGATACCGTTGTAGTTTGGTATCACAACCGTTGATTTTATCATAGTTTACAATTTCCTTATACACACTGGGTCTAACAGCAACCTTGCTCCGTCTGCTGTCAATTCCCTGCAGAGTCTTGCAGAAAGCTCCATCAGTCTTTCCTCACCGCCTGCGGTTCTCTCCAGATCCTGCATCCACTGCGGCAAATCCGCGCTTTCCGTGCAAAGCGTGCTCTCATACGGCTGCCCTGTGACCTGCTCATAGACCCCTTGATACGCCTTGTTGACCGCCATGTTCCGAATGTCAAGCAGCTCTGTGTTCTGATACAGGTCCATCCTGTTCATATAACCGGCGTACAGAAGCGGCTGTCCTTTGTAGGTGCCCGATGCCACCTTGCCATGTCTTGCCACAAAGCCGCCCACCGCCGCAAGGTCTGGTCTGTGGGCCAGCACGCCGTGCTTGTACTCGATGCGGTAAAAACCCAAGTGTTTGTTGTGGCGCACATCGACTTTCCAGCCCATGCGGGACGCGAAGTCGATCAGCGCCTTTTTCCCCGCCTCGTAGGCGTACATCTTGCTCTGCGGATTGTCCGCTGTCGAATTCTCGTGGCAGCGCCAGTGGTAGAGCACCTTCGGCACATGTACAATCGCTTTTTCCACCGGCTCTGCTCCCTTGTTTTCTTTCTCCTTTAGCAGCAAGTTTCCCACCACTCGGAGAATGATATCATAGTCCTGTGAGCCGTCAAATTCTTTCCGAACAGGCATTTTTTTCAGAATATCAGACCGCACCACCATAAAATGACAGACGTAATTATTCGTCAGAAGCAGGTCCAGATTAAAGTCCAGCTTAAAGTGCGGGTCGTAAAAGCGCTTCCCGGACTCGTCACACTTATCCTCGTCAGAATACGCAAGAATCGGCCTGTCCTTCTCTACGGCGTGCGCCATCTCGTACAAGGCATCCGCCGTCAGCAGGTCATCGTGGTCTAGCAGGCCATAATAATCCCCTGTGGCAAGCGCGATCGCCCGGTTTGTATTCTCCGCGATTCCGTCATTTCCCTCAAGCCGCACATAGCGGATTCGCGGTTCCTGATACTGGTCTATCACATTTTTTACAATGTCGCTTGCACTCCCGTCCGCGATAACCAGCTCCCAGTTTTCGTATGTCTGTCCTATGCAGCTGTCAATCAACGCGCGCATGTAAACTTCCTGCGTCTCATAGGCTGGCACCAGAACCGAGAATTTCAGGTCTAATATGCTTTTGTCCGCCCGCTGCCGCGCCAGCGTATCCTGGCTGGGCGCGCGATAGTCATAATCGGCATAGTACTTTGCCGTCACCCGCTCCCACGCCGCGACTACCGCCTCCGCGTAACCGTTTTTCTTACTGTAATTAATCGTCTTCTTAATGTTTTGTGCCAGCGACATCTTAACCTTCTATCCTCCATCTACTTATGCTTTCTTCTCTAAAAAAACCTTTCTGGTGACAAAATTATAGACCATCACGATCGCTGTAGCAATCATCTTCGCGCCCGTGTAGGCCATGTCGTAGTTTAGTGCTCTTTGCAGTGCCTCAATACTGCCATACACCGGACCCACGCACACCCAGATGATCAGCTGATTCAGCCCCAAACCGATCACACTCAAAACAAGAAACGCGACAAACTCCTTCCTGCGGTCTAAGTCCTCCTTCCGCTCAAAGACAAACTTAAAACTCAGGATATAATTTATGATCACG
>CAJUQZ010000003.1:25047-38235 GCA_910588755.1 uncultured Lachnospiraceae bacterium
CAGTGAATCCCAGCGCCGAGCCCGCCATTGAGGCAAGCTCAAACATATGCTCTCCACCCAGCTTCACGATCACTTTCATAACCGTCAGTCCAATGACATAATCGATGCCAAAGCAGATCACGCCCACCACGCCAAACTTCATGATCTGCGCCAATAATTTTTTCATAAAAATCTCCTATATTTAAATGAAACCAGACGGGCTTTGTCCCAGCCGTCCGGTTTGATTCATTCCTGTTATTCTTCTATGACAGCCTTCACTTCGTTTGTCAGGTCCTCAACCTTCTTCTGTGCGTCCTTGAGGCTCGTTCCCTTGACGCCCATATAGAACTTGATCTTGGGCTCTGTGCCGGAAGGTCTTGCGCAGCACCAGGAGTCGTTGGTCAGGTCGAAATAGAGCACGTTGGACTTTGGCAGCCCTGTCGGATAGGTTTTGCCGCTCTCAAGCTCTGTGATGACATCGTTCTCATAGTCCCTCACGCGCACGACGTCAAGCTCTCCGAATTTTCTAGGCGGGTTGTTCCTGAACTTATCCATGAGCGCCGCGATCTGCTTCGAGCCGTCGATGCCCTTCATCGTGATCGCGTACTGTGTCTCCTTATAATAGCCGTACTTCTCATAAATCTCGAGCATCATGTCATACAGTGTCTTGCCGTTCTTCTTGCACCATGCCGCAACTTCGCACAGGCACATCACAGCCACAACCGCGTCCTTGTCCCGCGCGTGCGTTCCCGCAAGGCAGCCATAGCTCTCCTCTAGGCCAAACACATAGTTATTGGAACCTGTCTGCTCAAATAACTTGATCTGCTCGCCAATAAACTTGAACCCTGTGAGCACCTCGATCAGCTTTACACCGTAGGTCTGCGTGATCGGCGCTGTCATGTTCGTCGTCACGATGGTGGTCACAAGCGCAGGATTCTCGGGCATCGTTCCTGTCGCCTTGCGCTCCCTCAAAATATACTCCGCGATGAGCATACCGGACATGTTTCCTGTAAATGCCTTGTACTCCCCGCTCTTTGTATCCAGCGCGTAGATGCCAAGCCTGTCCGCGTCGGGGTCTGTCGCGAGCACGATGTCCGCGTTCTTTTCCTTTGCAAGCTTCAAAGCATATGTAAATGCCTTGGGATCTTCGGGATTCGGGTAGTCAAGCGTTGTGAACTTCGGGTCGGGGTTCTCCTGCTCGGGCACGACATACACGTTCTTGAAGCCAAGTTCGGAGAGAATCCGCCTCACCGGCTTGTTGCCTGTGCCGCACAGCGGTGTGTACACGATCTTGATGTCATCGGCAACTTCCTTGATGACATCGGGGTGAATGATCTGCTTTTTCAGCTCCACCATATAAGCGTCGTCGATCTCCTGGCCGATTACATTGTACAGCCCGGCGTTAATCGCTTCCTGTTTGTCCATCGTCTTCACTGTGTGGTAGTCTGTCACCGCCTTCACCTCGCCGATGATGTCCTTGTCCTTGGGCGCCGTGATCTGTGCGCCGTCCTCCCAGTACACTTTGTAGCCGTTGTACTCAGGCGGATTGTGGCTCGCCGTGATGACGATACCGGAGATGCAGCCGAGTGTCCGCAGTGCAAAGGACAGCACCGGCGTGGGACGCAGGGACGGGAAAATATACGCCCTGATTCCATTTGCAGCAAGACAGAGAGCCGCTTCTTCTGCAAATTCCGGCGACATGTTTCTCGAATCAAAGGCAATGGCAACTCCCTTTTCCTGTGCCTGTTCCTTCCGTATATAATTCGAAAGCCCCTGTGTTGCTTTTCTTACTGTATAGATGTTCATGCGGTTCGTACCTGCGCCGATCACACCGCGGAGCCCGCCGGTTCCGAACTCCAGTTCTTTATAAAACCGTTCCTCAATCTCGCTCTCGTTGTCCTTGATCTTTGAGAGCTCATCCTTTGTTGCCTGGTCAAAGTAATCGTCACTCAGCCAGAAGTTAAATTCATCCATAAAACCCATACTGCTACCTCCACATAATTTCTTTAAAATCAGTGCGTTGTCATTTTGCACTACATTCCATTTCTATTAAACCAAAAATTTGGAAATATTTCAAGATTGTGAGCATATTTAACCTAAATTTAATCAATTACGTCCGCAGCGAATAGTCGCTGTAGTCGAGGGAGAAATTCGGGTTATAATATGGGTCCCCTTTCTCGAGCAGTTCCTTCCAGCGCCTGCGAAACAGCTCAGACTCCTCCTCGTAGCGCGCAGCCTTCTTTTCGTCCACAATATCGCTGCCGCGCGACGCCGACTCGTAATGATACAGCTCCGCAAACGGCGTGAACACATTGAGATACCCCTTCTCCCTGATGCGCAGGCAGAAATCCACGTCGTTCAACGCCACCGCAAACTGCTCGTCAAGCCCGCCGAGCGCGTCATAGACGCTCTTTCTGACCATCAGGCAGGCGCCTGTCACCGCCGACACGTTCTGCGCATAGCAGAGCCTTCCCATATAGCCGAGATTGTCATAGTTGATCTTGTAGTGCGTGTGTCCGGCCGTCCTGTGCGCGCCAAGACCAATGACCACGCCCGCGTGCTGAATCGTCCTGTCCCCATAGTATAGCTTGGCGCCGACGGCTCCCACATCGGGACGCTGCGCATACATCAGCATCGCCTCTAACCAGTTCATGGAAATCACCTGCGTGTCGTTATTCAATAACAGCAGATACTTTCCCGCTGCATGGCGCGCCCCGAAGTTGTTGATCCGGGCGTAATTAAAGTCTCCCTCATAGGTAACAACTGTTATGTTTTTCTGTTTTTTCAGCGTGTCATAATAGCCAAACGTCGCCCGATCCACGCTGTTATTTTCGATAACAATGATCTCATAATTCTCGTAGGTGCTGCGCTCCTTAATGGAATCGATGCAGCGCCTTAAGTCCTCCACATGGTCCTTGTTCGGTATCAGAATCGAGATTTTGTCCTCGCTTAGAATCTCATACTTGATCTCAAAGATCGTGTCAAAAGCCCTGGTGCCCTTGATCTCAAAATTCTTGAACCCGCATCTGGTCAGATGGTCCGCCACAGCGCCCTTGGCCGCCGCGATGGCGTAGGGTTTGGCGCTGATGTCGCTCGCCGTGCTCGCCTTGTGCGAACGCCAGTAATATAAAAGCTTTGGCACATGCACCACATTTTTGGCCCTGGCGGTCAGCCGCAGAATCATATCGTGGTCCTGGCTGCCGTCAAAGCCGCTCCGGAAGAGCTCTGTCCCCTCGAGCAGCTTTCTTGAAAACACGCTGAAATGACAGATGTAATTGTTTGCCCGAAGATTGTCGGGCGCAAAGTCCGGCTTAAAGTGAAGCGTGATCATGTTGTCGATGCTGTCGCCCTTAAAGGTCGTCTCGTCACAGTAAATATAGTCCGCGTCCTGCTCGTTGATCACTTTTACATACTCGTACAGCGCAGAAGGGTGGAGAATGTCGTCCTGGTCAAACAAGCCGATATATTCGCCGGTGGCCAGCTTAAAGCACTCATTGGTATTTCCGGAGATCCCCCCGTTTTTGTCGAGCTTTTTGTAGACAATCCGGCCGTCCGCGCGCGCGGCGTACTCCCTGCAGATCTCTCCAATGTAGCTGTGCGCCTCGTCAGAGCCGTCCGCAAGACAAAGCTCCCAGTTATGGTAGGTCTGGTTCATCACGGAGTCGAGCATCTGGACCTGAAATTCCCGCTGGTTGTTCCACAAAGGCACCAGAATACTGATCTTAACCATGCGGTCAAACTTCGCGCCCTGCTGACGCGCGGCCTCCTCCGGCGAAGGAAAGCTCGCCGTGCCGTGAAGTTTTTTGGCCTCCGCCTCGATCTTCTTCTGCCGAAGCTTGCGCGCGATGCCTTTGGGCCCGCCAAGGTTGCGCACGCGCCTGTAATTCCTAAGCCCCCAGTGCATCGCCTGCCGCAGGGGCTTTGACGCTTTCCACAGCGGATTGTTCTTGATGCGGTCGAGCTGGAACTGCAGGCTGTCCGCCTCGTTTTTTGCGTCCGCGAGCCTTCCTGCAAGGGAGGCTGCGCGCGCCTTCTCCCGCTCATACGCCTGTTTATAGAATTGCACATCCGGCTCCTGCTTATTCTGAATATTCTGAATAAGGCTCCTGTTTTGATTCGAACTGTTATTCTGTTTTGTGTCCCCCGTCTCGCTTGTCATTTGCATCACTCCTCCCTATCCCTTTTTGTCTCCCCACATTGCTTCCTGGGATATCAACATACTCCTTCGTATCGCAGACCAGCCTGTCACCATAGAGCACACCGACGCAGTAGTGTCCCGGCTTCAGCGCGCTTTCCCTGATGCTGGCCTGTATGCCCGAGAGCGCGGCATTTCTGGTTTTCCCCGCGGCGCCTTCGCCTTCTGATAAAAATGCCTGGACATCCTCCCGAAGCTTTGGCGCGATCTCAAGCTCATAGACAGTGCGGTAATCAGCGTTGCGCACCATGTTAATCAGCCACAACTTCCGTGGAATCTTCGCGTTATCCGTCCTTCTGACTGCGCTCCACCCCTCGATTGTGATATACTTCGTGATCGTATTATCTGCTGTTTGCCCCGCCGCTATGCCTTCTCCGTAACGGACTGCGTCAATCTGAAGCAAAACCGCATCGAACCGGGTCAGTTTGTCGTAGAACTTTGCCGCTATTTTTGATTTCGTATGCAGGAAACGCCGCGTGTCATATTTTTTAAATATCGCCCGTTTTCGCCTCTCATCTTCCCCGTTACCGGCCAGCAGCAGCGGCGTTACATCGTGGTCAAAGTCATATAAATAGCCCGTGTTATATGCCGTATCTTTTTTCCACTGCACCAGATTTTGGCTGTAAAAGGGGTCCCGCGCATTCAATAACGGATACTTTTGATACAGCTTCTGCTTCTCGCCCTGCAGCCTTCTTTGCTTTTCAGGCGAGGTGTCCTGCCCTCTGCTCAGGGATTCGTGATGGAGCAGCACCGCCTCATTGACCTGCACATTCAGATATCCCTTCTGGTACAGCAGGAAGCAGAGCGCCACGTCATTGTAGGCCACCGGAAAGCTCTCGTCAAAACCGCCTGCCTCGTCAAACACCTTTTTCCGGATCAGCAGACACGCCGCGGTGACAGCCAGCATGTCATAGTTTTGTGTGTTGTGCCCGTGATACAGACAGCCTTTGTCCGCCATGCCGCCAAGCTTGTGCGCCGGCCCGATCCCCATATTGGTAATCCCGGCATGCTGTATTCTATAACACTCGTTATCCCCCGGACAGCGTGGATAATACAGCTTTGCCCCGACAGCGCCTACATGAGCTTTTGCGGCATACATGACCATCTTCCCAAGCCAGTCTTTGTCGGTATCCATCACCTCGATATCGTCATTTAGAAAAAGAAGATACCTTCCCTTTGCCGCCCGCGCGCCCTGATTGCACATCGCTGAAAAGTTAAATGTGCTCTCCTGATATAAATACTCAATCGTCAGATCTCTTTTTTCACGCTTCAGCGCATCAATCATACCTGTTATGCACTTCTTCTGTTCCTCATTGCTGCCGTTATCTACGATAATAATTTCGTAACGCCCGTAATTTGTATTGTATACCAGGTTTTTCAGGCACTTTTCTAGCACACATGCGTTATCTTTACTTGGAATAACAATTGATACTTTATCACTGTCAATGTTCAAACTTATGCCTGGCGCCTGGTTCGCCGTCCTGTGCAATGCCCTGATTGTGTCCGAACATTCCATTCGCCTGGCATCCTCCAGACTGCCATTTGTATACAATACCTTTGGTATGTGGACAATCCCTTCCGTTCCCCCCTGCATTTTTCTGTCCAGCGCGCGCATGAAAATCCTGTAGGCAAACTCATAGATGTCAATGGCCTCCCCGTATTCTGCCCTGATCTCCAAAATCCCGCTGCCCCGGACCGCAAACACACTGCCCACATAAAAGAACGACGCAAGTGTGTCCGGCGAAAAATCCGGTTTGAACCAGGGTTCCCCCCTGTAACACGCACACAGTGGCACATTCCCGCAGTCCCTGTCAGACAGATAGGGCGCTGTAACCGACTGGTCAAATGCATGTTCCTCTATCCTGTATAACGCCTCCAGACTCCCCTGGTAGTCCTCGTCCGCATAGGCAAACAGAACATTTGTTTTATCCAGTACGTTTCCCGCAAAAAATACCTCCGCAAAGACCGCTTTTGCGTATTTAGACAATTTTCCGCCTTTTCTGACAAAAAGATACACTGTGTCCGCGCGAAATTCCTCATATTCCTGCAGCCTGTCCATACACGAACAAAAGGGAAGCGTGTGAATCTGCTTCCCTAAAGCATCCTGGTCAAACTCCTGTCCATACTGCTTTTCAAGCGCTGTCTCCTGTGCCTTGAGCCACTGCAGGTATGGCGTTTTTTGTGCAAAAATCTCCTGACTATACTCTCTCATACACATACCCACTCATTCAATCGTCAATGTTTTCTCCATGCTGCGGTACAGCCGCTGCCTCGAGCAGCCGTCCTTTGCAGTCATCCACAGCGCATAAGTATCCGGCGGCAGCGCCCCCTCAAAGATCCAGTTGCAAAATCCTGTCAGCTCCACATGTTTCTCGTCCGGCAAAATCGCAGCCACGTCTTTGCGGTAGCGCCGCTGCACAGGCAGTTCCCACACCTTGCCGATGCTGTTGACTAGCAGGATCTTGAACTGATATCGCGCATTGTCCACGCCCGGCACATAGGCCCAGCCCTTGATGAGATAGTATGTCTTTTTCTTCTGCCCATTCCTGGTCACGGCCTTTGCGAAGTTCTCCCGGCCGCAGTCCTCCACCCGGATCATGATTGCCTGGTTCATGCTCTCGAGCGGCGGAAGCTTCTTTGACTCAGCAAGCATGTCGTCCGCGTCAAATATGTTAAAGAGCTCATACCGCTCCAGCCACCGGCATGCGTACTCCGGCTCCCCGCTGTTTAACAACGTCCCGATAAATGGATCTTTTCTGCACAGCTTTGCGTGCCGTTTGTACAGTACCTCCATCTCTGACCGCAGGCGTTTGAGCTTGTTCTCATCCTGGAGATCATCGCCGCGGCTCAGCGACTCATGGTGGTAGAGCACCACATCGTTTCGCTGCACATTGTAGAGTCCCTTGCCGCATATACGAAAACACAAGTCCACATCATTGTACGCCACGGCAAGCCCCTCATACAGTCCTCCAAACGCAAGGAAATAATCCCTGCGCATCATAAGGCACGCTGCTGTGACGCCAATCAGGTCATATACGAAACGGTTTCTCCCATAATAGTACGAGACACTGTCATCAAGCTGTTTGAGCTTATGTCCCGGGCCGTAGATCGTGTTGGTAATCCCCGCGTGCTGTATCTTCGTCGAGCCCGGATACAGCAGCTTCGCGCCGACCGCCCCCACATGCTTTAAGGACGCGTGCCCCACCATACGCGCAAGCCAGCTGTCCTCAATCACCTCCATATCGTCGTTGAGCAGCAGGATATACTCTCCCTTTGCCTCCCGCACCCCCGCATTGCACATCGCGGAAAAATTGAATTCCATCGGGAGATACAAGTACGTAAACGAACACTCCTGCCTGAAATTTTCCAGTCCGATGCGCACCCGCGCCGTGCTGCCGTTGTCCACGACGATAATCTCATAATTGGGATAGTCCGTGTGCGCGTAAATCGAGCGGATACACTGCTTTAGCACCTCCGGATTATCCTTTGATGGGATGACAATGCTGACCAGCGGCTGATTGGGGAGCTCGTACACCGGATATGTGATGCCGGTCTGCGCGTCCTCCACCATCTTTCCAGTCAGACCGCGCCTAGCAAACGCCTGTTCGCGAATAAAATCATACGTCTTCCCGACACCGATAAAATCCGTCCTGTGCATCAGCCTGTCCTCGATCTCTTCCCGGCTCGTCCCCTTTTCATACGTGTGAAACAAAATCTTCTCGATATGGCCGGGACGCCTGCCACGCTCTGTCGCCTTTAACACAAAATCATAGATGTTTTTCCGGTAATCGCTGTCGCCAAGCCACTTGACATCCTGATACGCCTCCCGGCGCACCGCAAAGATATTGCCAAAATACAGGAAGGAAAACAGCGTGTCCGGCGACCACATCGGTTTTGTCCACGGGAAAATCCGGTGCGCGCTCTCGTCGTTGACCAGGTCCCTGTCCACCTCCTTCTGTGTTTCCAGCATCCAGGTGTCCTCGTCGGCGTAGACGATATTCACATCCTTGTGCTGGTCAAAATACTGCGGAATCTCATGGTAGACATCCGCCGCGATTCGGCCCTCCTCCGACACAAACAGGACATACTCCTTGTCAAAACCTACAAGCGAGAAATCCCTGCCGCACTCCTCCATATACGCAATGTCAAATCTAGGCCTCTGCTCTTCATTGGAATCCCGGCCGCCAGCCTGCTCATTCTCCTTAATCCACAGCAAATATGGATCTGTCTGGCAGCGCAGCGCTCTCTCGTACTCATTCATGCATTTTTTATACAATCTGCCCTGTATTGCTTCCTTTATCTTACCTAACATACCAATGAATCCCCCATCCCTGGGCATGTTAACCCTTTCGCTTTGTTTTGAAAAACCCCTTTGTCTTCGTAACAAAATTCTTTTTTTCGGCGTGCTGCACCAGCTGGCTGGCAAGCGCCTGCGGAAGTTCCAGAATATCCATATCCACAACGAGATGGCATCCCCCCTCGACCTCAATCGTACAGTTGGGATCTTCATTGTCAAACACAATCAGTCCGCACTCCTGCCGGCTTCCGTTCACCTCAATCTCATCTGCCGTATAAATCCGTTCCCCTGCCCTGATCTCCCTTATATCTGCCACGCAGGGATACATGCACGGGTCGATCCGGACTCTCACGGCACTGTCCGGAATGTCATATTCCACCCTGAAATACCGCCCGATTGTAAAACAGTCCAGAAGCCGTACTGAATTCTCCTCGCTGAAACCCTCTCCGTAATCCACAAAAATCTGCGATATATACTGCAAGTCCGCATGCTCGCAGTACTTTAGCATCCCGTCAAGCGCATACGCCCTGTTTCCAATCAGCTCCCGCATACGTCCCGCCGACGCATGGCTCTCCGTGATATGCAGCTGAAACGCCTTTTCCTCCTCGACAGCCGCCGCAATCTCCTCGTCTGTAAATCCCAGAATATCCTTCATCAGAAGGTCCTGACACGCCTTCCGCATCTCGCCGCCCAGCGTATAATTGTAAAAGGCGCGGAATGCGATATCCTTCACCTCGATATGCTTGTCAAACGTCCACTCATAGTCAATGACATGCCACTGTTTTCCATCTACCAGAATATTGGGAAAGATAAAATCGAAATTGCTGACCGCATAGGTGTCCTCGTTGTAGTGGAGCCAGTGCAGGTACTCCTGCACCAACGCCTTAAAACCTGCGACATCCGCCTGCATCAGACGCTCGTCAAGCAGTTTCTCCAGCGTTTCCCCGCGGCAAAATTCAAAGGAAAGCCCGTCTTTGACATCATCTCCGATCACGGTGCACTTGTTAATATCTATCTTAGTTCCCTCGTACCGCGCGGAGAGCTGCTCATACGCCTGCTTTGTGTTCAGCAGATGTCTGTGGGCGGCTTCTGTGTCCGGAAGCTTCTCCACATGCATCTGTCCGGGGGCCTCCCTGACAATGGAAGTGCGCACCGCCCACTTTGCAGCCCTGTCATTGGAAAACTTTGTGTAGATCACATTCGGCGCGCCCCCCACCACGAGCAGATAGGAGTTTGAAAAAAGCGGAAACTCTTTCTCCTCTATTATCTCATCAAACACCTGCTTCTCGTCAAACAGCAGTACGCGCTGCCTGTCAAAATTTCTCAGGTTGTTGGAAAGCTCACCCTTTTTTGGCAGATAGCGGTCTGAATAGATGGCAGTCGCAAACTTATAGTCCGGATACGGGTAATAAAATGCATACTCATGAATCCCGGCCCTGTCAAGCAGACTCTCCAGACCATGACGCGTGAACGTCCGCGCCGAACCGCCCTCGCGGTATCCCTCCAATCCGGAAAAATATGTCCCCAGGTGGTCCTCGCGGCAGCCAGCCCAGTATTTGAGTCCAAACTTATTTTCGATGGCAATAACCAGACGCCCGTCAAGCTTCCTGTGGCGGTCGCAGATCCGCAAAAAATCTTCATATGGAGACGCGCCGCCAATATAGGACTGTCCGTACTCAAAGACACCAATCAGCAGCACATAGTCATAGTCCTCGTCAAGATGCGGCTCGATATCCTTGAAGTTTCCCACCGTAATCGTGACATTGTCCGCATTGCGGTTGCGGTAAGCATTGATCATGCTGCGCTTCCTGGACAATTCTATGCAAGTGACGCTCCCTGCCCTCTTTGCCAGCTGGCCCGTGACTGCACCGCAGCCTGAGCCAATCTCAAGCACTTTATCTGTTTTCTTAAATGGAATCCAGTCTATGATGTTTTTACGAAGCGGCGAGAAATGATAAAAAACAGGCCAACTCTTCTCTCTCTCGATAATCTTAGGAAAGTCCTCGGGCGGATTGTACATGGCAATGTCAAGCATCTTGTCCTCGATATCGCCGTCGGTATACAGATCCTGCCCTGAATAGTACGTATAATCTAAGGTTACGCTGCCGATTTTCTCCAGTTTTAACTGCACAACCTCTTCCATTCTACACCTCCCTGCGCGCTCTTTTGCGCGTATCCGTCAACAGCCTGAAAGGCGCTAACCGTCCAGCTCCTTTACCTCCACTGTCGAATCCATGTCATAATAACCCACCGTGTTTTTGTCGGAAACCACTGTCACGTCGAGCGCGTCATAGAGCCTGTGATACACCTTAAAATCATCCCCCTCATAGCCCGTCACGCCAAAGGAGAGCAGATACTCCCCGCCCTGCAGCGACATCTTCTGCGTAAAGCAGACTTCCTTTCCGTCCCCCGCCCTGACGGACTCCAAAAACGCTTTCTCAAACATGGTATTGGTTCCTGTGATCTCCGTTCCCTTCGCGGTCTTAAACGAAAAGGCAAAGATGGGTGCCGGCAGATCCTCAAAAAACCGTACCCGCATATATAAATGAAACTCGAGCCCTTTCAGGATAGAATTTGTTCTGATCCCCCGGTCGTCCGTCAGGAAAACCTCCTCGATCTGCGCCTGCCTCGTCCCGTACTCCAGCGTCTTTATCTCCTGCGTGTCCCCATGCTGTCTTGCACGCTCCTGCACTGCCGCCTGGCGCTGGACCGCCTCCTGGACCTCGGCATCATCAAGCAGGTTCTGCTGTCCTTGCCGGCCTGGCAGTTCATACTGCCCCACCAGGACGCGCTTGTAGTCGTCGATCATCGCCTTTGGCGAGCCCTCCCCGAGCTTCACGCCCTGGTTGAGCAGAATCACTCTGTCACAATACTTCGCAATGCTGCTCAGGTCATGGCTCACAATCATGATCGTCTTGCCCATCTTTTTAAATTCATCAAACTTGTGATAACACTTTGCCTGAAAAAAGACATCGCCGACCGAGAGCGCCTCGTCCACAATCAGAATCTCCGGGTCGATATTGATCGCCACCGAAAAGGCCAGACGCACAAACATACCGCTCGAATATGTCTTCACCGGCTGGTGGACATAGTCCCCGATGTCCGCAAAATCGAGAATGTCCTGCATTCTCGCCTCAATCTCCTCGTTGGAAAAACCGTTCATAGTGCCGTTTAAATATATATTTTCTATGCCGGAATACTCCATATTGAACCCGGCGCCAAGCTCCAGCAGGGCAGAGATCCGCCCGTTGACCGTGACGCTGCCGCTTGACGGATTCAGCACGCCTGTTATTATCTTTAGAATTGTAGACTTGCCGGAACCGTTTGTCCCGATGATACCGACACACTCCCCCTGCCTGACATCAAAGCTGACATCAGACAGCGCGTGCGCCTCGCGGTATTTCTGCTCCCTAGTAAGCCTCAGGGCCTCCTTGAGCCTGTCCATCGGCTTGTCGTAGAGCTTATAGGACTTGCTGACATGCACCACCGAAATCGCAGTCGCCGTCCCCGCGGCATTTTCTTCTATATGCAGCTGTTTATCTTCCATAATTCCCCCGTTTTTATCAAGCAGGCAAAACGCTCACCCTGGTCAATGCACAACCTTAGCAATACGTGTGCAAAATGTACCCTAAGCCTTCTATATGCATTCCATCACTTTATTATTACTCACACAAAAGTGAAGCTTTTTACAGATAAATGCACAGGCATTCATCATGACTTCCATAATACCCTCATTTTAGTATACGCACAAAAAGTGAAGCATCCATCTTTACTACAATACATCCGCAAAATGCACCCTAAGCCTTCTGAAAATCCACGTCCCCACCCCGAACAGCACCGCGGTGAAAACCCAGAAATACACCGTCATGCCCATGTCCTGCCAGAACCACGTATCGGCGAACATGGCATTTCTGTAGCCGTTGACGACATAAAAGATCGGATTGCACCTAAGGATCGCCTGAATCACTGGCTCCCCGTCAAGAAGCGCGATATTCCACAGAATCGGTGTCGCCCACATCCCCACCTGCAGGAAAATATTGACAATCTGCATCAGATCCCGGAAAAAGACAGCAACCGCGCATGTCGTGTAGCTGATGGCCAGCACAAGCGCAAACAGGCAGAAGCTGTAATAAACCAGCTGCAGCAGGTAAATGTCGGGCCGATACCCATATCCAAAATACAGTAGAAGCATAAACGCCACAAAAAAGGCATGTGTAAACGAAGCCGCAATCAGCTTCACAACCGGAATCACACGGATCTGGAAGACCACCTTCTTCACCAGATAACTGTACTCTAAAAGGGACGTCGTCCCGTTGCTGACCGCCTCGCTAAAGTAAAACCACGGCACGAGTCCCGCCGTCAGCCACAGGACATAAGGCGCCTCCACTCCCACCGTCAAAAGCTCCTTCTTGTCCGCCATCATGATGTGCCCAAACACAAACCAGTACAGCAGCACCGTCACGACAGGCTGCGCAAACGCCCACACACGCCCCAGATAGGAGCCTGCGAAACGGTTCTTGAAATCGTTCTTCGCAAGCTTCCAGATCAGATGCCGTGACTGCCACAACCCCGCCAAACTATTTTTCATCGCTTCAAGTCCTTTATGCCGCCCCACTTTTTGTCCCTGTCAGAGAAAATGAGCTCCATTCCCTCCGGAATCGGCCACTGCACCCCGATATCGGGATCATTCCACATCAAACCGCCCTCGTCATTCGGG
>CAJUQZ010000003.1:38245-39942 GCA_910588755.1 uncultured Lachnospiraceae bacterium
TATTCAGACAGGACAAGAAAACCGTGGGCAAAATTTTTCGGGACAAAAAACTGCTTCTTGTTCTCCTCCGTCAAAAGCACGCCAAACCATTTCCCATAGGTCTTCGAGCCCTCCCTCAGATCAACCGCCACGTCAAACACTTCGCCGCGCACGCAGCGCACAAGCTTGTCCTGCGGATACTGCTTCTGGAAGTGCAGTCCTCTAAGAACACCCCTTTTTGACGCCGACTGGTTGTCCTGCACAAATACCTGGTCGATGCCCGCCTCCTTAAAGTCATTGTAGTTGTAGGTCTCCATAAAATAACCCCTGTTGTCTCCAAACACCTGCGGCGTGACCACCTTAAGTCCCTCTATGACCGCGCCCTCTGCTATGCATTCCTCTACCGTAATCTTTCCCATATCCTCAAAATTCCTTTCCAGTTCCTTATTCTATTCCCAGATAGCTGACATTCAAGTCAACCCTTCCCTCGATGCCGGCGACACTGCCACTTGAAGTGTACTGCCACATATCATAGCGCCCGGTGTAGAGCGGCGTATCCCTGTACTCCGCAAGCCAGATCTTCAAGGTGTCAAGCTCATCCGCGTTCAGATTATTATAATACCAGTAGCGGCTCGAGTACACGCCCGCGTCCAGCCCCGCGTTTCGGATTGTCCGGCAGAACGCGTTTGCCACCGCGGTTCTCGCAGCCGCGTCAAGATTGTCCGCCCTGCCGTTCCCGCCGGCCCCTTCGATGTCGATAAATACTGGATAATCAATCTTAGTATCACCGAGCAGGGAGACGACCATACTGGCCTCCTCGACCGCCTCCACGGCGTTCGTCGCCTGCGTGAAGAAATATAATCCGACCTTTACCCCGGCCTTCTTTGCGCCCGTCAGGTTTTTGTAAAAAAACGGATCCTCGATCAGCCACCCGGAGGAAGAGCCCCTGTAGCCGCAGCGGATAATCGCAAAGTCAACGCCCTCCGCCTTTACGATCTCCCAGTCGATCTCGCCGTTCCACTTTGATACATCGATGCCAAGCTTCACCGCGTTCTCGCGCTCGTCGTCCTCATCGACCTCAAGCAGCGCCGTATACTGGGAATCATCCTCGTCCTCGCTGTCGATCTTCTTCTCCTTTGTGTCCTCCTTGAGAATATCCACCTCCGACTCCGCATGCACAAAAAAGTCGATATCGTCGATCACCGTATAGGCGACAATGGATTTGACTCTGACATTGACAGGCGACGCAGGCACGTCAAACCCCGGCTGTTCATTTAAGAAAACCTTGTACTCCCCGGGCTTGATGTCCGAAATCAATATGACGCCGTCCCTGTCCTCGTCAACATACACCCCTGTGTCCGCGACTTCCACGGAAAACTGCTCACCCGAAACCACATCCCCGTGATCATCGACTATCTTTAACCGGATATCGCGCTCCACCGAACTGGCCAGCACCGTGAGACTTTTCACCGAATCACCGTTTTCGTCCACCTCATCGTATGTATTCTGGCCAAACCCTCCCGGCACTTCTGCATCAAAGAAATCACTGTCCCTCATAAACGCCGACAAATCCGCGCCATGTACCTTTCCATCCGCCTCTATGACCTGGTTGGGGGCACTGTCCGCACCGCCGTCGGCAGTGGTATTTGTATTATGTCCCATCAACTTGTTATAATTTGCAAACACCACCACTGCCATCACGATGAGCAGCGAACCCA
>CAJUQZ010000003.1:39952-69988 GCA_910588755.1 uncultured Lachnospiraceae bacterium
TCATGAAAAACATCATAACGACCAGGAACAGGGTCCTTCTTAATTTCTTAGAGTCCATTGGCAACCTCTACAAGATACTTTCCGTAATCCGTCTTCATCAGCGGCTCCGCGAGCTTTAAGAGCTCCTCCCGCGTGATAAAGCCCCTCTTGTACGCAATCTCCTCGATGCAGGAAATATAAAGCCCCTGCCGTTTCTGGAACGCGCAGACAAAGTCCGCCGCGTCGAGAAGGGAATCATGGTTCCCCGTGTCGAGCCACGCAAAGCCGCGCCCCATCGTCTCGACCGTCAGCGTCCCGCGCCGCAGATATTCATTGTTGATGCTCGTAATCTCAATCTCCCCGCGCGCGGAGGGCTTGACATTCCTAGCAATCTCCACAACATCATTGTCATAAAAATAAAGTCCCGGCACCGCGTAGTTGCTCTTTGGCTTCTCCGGCTTCTCCTCAATGGAGATGGCGCACCCGTCCTTGTCAAACTCCACGACGCCGTACTCCCTTGGGTCACGCACATAATAGCCAAAGATCGTCGCGCCGGTCTCCTTTGCCGCAACGCGCTGCAAAAGCTTTGAAAAGCTCTGCCCGTAAAAGATATTGTCGCCAAGCACTAATGCCACAGAATCCTTCCCGATAAAGTCCGCGCCGATGATAAACGCGTCCGCAAGCCCCCGCGGCTGCTCCTGCACCGCATATTCCATGCGTAGTCCCAGCTGCTCCCCTGTGCCGAACAGCTCCTCAAACACCGTGATATCGCGCGGCGTCGAGATGATCAGAATATCGCGGATTCCCGCAAGCATCAGCGTTGATAACGGATAATAGATCATCGGCTTGTCATAGACCGGCATGATCTGCTTTGAGATCGCCTTTGTCAGCGGGTAAAGCCTTGTACCGGAACCGCCTGCCAATATAATACCTTTCATTGATTGTCTTCTCCTTCTTTTCGTTCAGAACTATGATCCATGCAGGCGCCGCCTGTGCATCATATGTCAAAGTGGGAACGCCATACCTTTTGGTCCTAACGTTCCCTGTTACAAAACACTATTTACCTATTTGTTCTCGTGATACATCTCCGCATAATATTTCTGGTAATCGCCGCTTGTGACATTTTTCATCCAATCCTCATGTTCAAAATACCACTGTATCGTCTTCCGGATACCCTCCTGAAACATAGTCTCCGGCTCCCAGCCAATCTCCGCCTTAATCTTATCCGGCGCGATCGCATAGCGCCTGTCATGGCCCTTCCTGTCCTCCACATAGGTGATCAGATCTTTGGACACAAACGCCTTTCTGGGATCATCGTCCGCAAGCTGCTCCTGCAGCGTCTCTAGAATGATATGAATAATCTCAATATTCTGCTTCTCATTGTGGCCACCTATATTGTAGGTCTCAAACAGCCTGCCCTGCTCCTGCACCATGTCGATCGCCTTGGCGTGGTCCGCGACGTAGAGCCAATCCCGCACATTCTTCCCGTCGCCGTACACGGGCAGCTTCTTCCCGTGAAGTGCATTGTTGATAATTAGCGGAATCAGCTTCTCCGGGAACTGGTATGGGCCATAGTTGTTTGAGCAATTTGTGATGTTTGCCGGAAATTTGTACGTATCCATATAGGACTTTACGAGCATGTCCGATGAGGCCTTGCTCGCAGAGTACGGACTGTGCGGCGCATACGGCGTCGTCTCATAGAAATACCCGCCGTCCTCCTCGAGGGAACCATACACCTCGTCCGTGGACACATGGAGGAACTTCTTGTCCGCCTGATAGCTGCCGTCGGGAAGCTCCCACGCCGCCTTTGCACAGTTGAGCATCACCGCCGTGCCAAGCACATTGGTCTGCACAAAGACCTCCGGATTCTTTATGCTCCTGTCCACATGGCTCTCCGCCGCAAAATGAACCACCCGGTCAATATCATTGTCCGCAAAGATCTTTGCGATCGCCTCCTTGTCCGTGATATCCGCCTTGATAAATGTATAGTTATCCCTGCCTTCGATCTCTTTGAGATTCTCAAGATTGCCGGCATAAGTCAGCGCGTCCACATTGATAATCCTAATCGTGTCGCCATATTTCTGAAACATATAATGAATGTAATTCGAGCCGATAAACCCCGCACCGCCAGTCACCAAATAAGTTCTCATCAACTGTATCCCTCCATAAAATTTTTCATCGTATATTATTTTATCCTAAAATCAGAAATAACGCAACCCTAATATCCCATGTAGCTGTAGTTTAAGTCAACCTCCGTACTGATACCACTAATCTTTCCCTTGCTTGAATACTGCCACATATCATACTTTTTGTAGGTAGCCGCCGCCGCATACTGCGCAAGCCATATTTTGCAGCCAGACACCTCCCCCATATTCAGTTTGTCCTCAAACCATGTTTTTGATGCATAAATTCCCGGCTTATAGCCTGCGCTTGCGACCGTCTGGCAAAACGCATTCACCACCGCAGTGCGCGTAGCCCTGTCAATCTTGTCTGCCCTGCCGCCGCTAGCCTCCGTGTCAATAAAAATTGGATATGTAAGATTATAACCCTTTACAAGGCTCACTGCAAGCGACGCTTCTTTGACAGCCTCGACCTCATCAACCGCCTGGGAGAACACATATACGCCCACCTTCAGCCCTGCTGACGTGGCACCCTTAATATTTGTCTTAAAGTTCTGGTCCTCAATCAGCGCACCGGTGGACGAGCCCCTGTAACCGCAGCGAATAATGACATAATCAACACCTGATGCCTTGACTGCGTTCCAGTCGATTGTCCCATTATGTCTTGATACATCGATCCCAAACGTCGAGCCGTTGACCGTTGTCGCAATCGCCCCATCCTCACCAAAATTATAGGTAACTCCCTGGATAATCTGCGTGCCAGTCACAACATTACCATTTTTGTCATAATAGTAAGTCTTCCCATCTATCGTCTGCCATCCTGTATACACATATACTGCCTGCGCCGTGATATAAAATTCAGAGCTGTTAAAATAATCTGCATAGACTGCCTCTCTGTAGCCTCCGTCCGAATTTTTGACATAAATCTGGTTTCCATTTTTATCCTTTAGTTTTGTCGTCGTGTCAGACGAGGCATTGGGTTTGACCGTCACAACACATGTTGCCTGCTTCTGATTTCCGCTCTTATCCTTCTCCTTTGTCGTCGCTGTGATCTTAGCGCTCCCGACCGCTATACCGGTCACGACGCCTTTTTCATCGACAGCTGCCACATTCTTATCAGACGACTCCCATGTCACACCCGCGTCAGACGTATAGTTTGTCACGGTCGCTACAAGCGTTGTGGTGCCTCCCACCGCGATAGACACATCGCTTGTCCTGTCAAGGGAAATCACAAGTTCTGCACTCTGGGTAATGCTGACCTCCACACTGCACCGGATATCCAACTCCTTGCCGTCTGCACCGTTTATGCCTGTCACCCGACCCGTAATATGTACTTTTCCCGCCTTCACGCCTGTCACGACACCGTCATTTCCAACAGTTGCAATATTCTTATCATCACTCTCCCACACAATTGATGGAAATTGTTCCGTGATCGTCTCTGTACTTCCATCCTGTTTTGTATACACAAGCTTTGCCGGCTTCACAGTCAGTGCTCCGCCGACTTCACAGCTGTCCGCACTCTTGGACAACTCAAGGCTGCCAGATGTGATCTTTACTGGCTCAACTGTAATCCGACACTCCGCGCTGGCGCTCTCTGTCGTCTCGGTTGTCTTTTTCTCTGGCTCCTGCTGCGTCGTTTTCTTGTAGGTATAACCTGTTATCTGTTCAGTGCCGTCCTCACCCTGTTTGACAGCCGGCGTACACTTTGCCTTTTCTGCATCAGAAAGCGCATTGTACTCCTCTGGCGATATCTCTTTTGTCTCCTCTACAAGTTCCTTTTGCTCATAGGTTGTCACGATCGTCTTTCTGGTGACTGTGTATGTGATTGTGGCCTCGCCTGCTGCCTTTGCAGTCACTTTTCCGCCACTCACCGACGCAACGCTGTCATCTGAACTTTTCCATTCAACTGTGTACTGATACGCGGTATCTCCCTCTGTTGTGTCAGAAAATTCCTTTCCCTTCAGATCGATATTTGACCCTACAGCCAATGTCGCACTGGCTGGATCCAGCGTCACATCCAGTGTATCAAACAGCATTCTCGCCGCTGCCCTTGACAGCTGTGATGGATCGGCAATCGTATTTTTGTCCACCAGCAAGTAACTCTCCGCACCACTCACAGGTGTCTTGGTTGACTCCACCCACTCAACAGTGTCCTTGAGCACCTCCTCCTCCACTTCCGCTACGTTTTTCTCTGTATCCTCAACTGCTACATCGATCTGCTTCTCTGTCTTTACCTCATCCTGCACATTGACGACCACATACTCAACCTTGTCCTTGACAGTGACCTGCTGTGCGATTGTCGGAAAGCTGTACTTGTCCGTCGAGGTCACAACGGCATCAAACACCCCTGCATTCACATTCTGCGCATAGATAATCCCATCCATGTCATCGTCTGTGAGTATGAGCTGTTTTCCCCTTGCATTTGTAAGCGTCACCTCAAATACGGTCCCAGTGATGAGTTCCCCTGTATTGACATCTGTAAAACGGATTTTCAAATCTTTTTCCACAGACACAAAATCGACATTCACCCTGCCAGGCTCCGGTATTTGAACGACTTCAGAAGCGGTTTCGTCCCCAGTACCTTGCTCTGTCGTGTCTGCTGTCTGTGCAAAATTTCCTAGGCTCGCCGCCTCTGCCATTGCAGCCAAACCGTCCTCGCCCACAATCCCGATCCCCTTGAGCTCGTTTCCCAATGGCGCAAGCGCCTCAACCTGCTTATTGATCTGGCCCGACTGCCAATACATGTTCAACATCACAAGCGCAGCCACCACCACAACAACACCAGTGGATACCAGAACAGCGTCAAAAGCAGTCAGCCGACTAAGCCGCCGCCTTATTCGCTGAAAGAAGCTCGACGGCTCCTCCACGCCATCTTCCCCAAACAGAGCCGCATCGTTTATATAAGCCTCATCGTATTCACCATACGCAATCTCATATGCGTCCTCATCGTACTCCTCATCAGTATAGGTCTCTGCATACTCCTCATCAATGTATTCATCGTCATAGTACTCTTCGCTATCGTACTCATTATTGTAGTACTCGTCTGCTTCGTACTCTTCATTGTCATACGCATCTACACTGTACTCTTCATTGTCATACGCATCTACACTGTACTCTTCGTTGCCATACGCGTCTACACTGTACTCTTCGTTGTCGTACTCAGCTACATAGTCCTCATCATTGTCGCACTCGTCTGCTTCGTACTCTTCGTTTCCATACGCATCTACATTGTACTCTTCATTGTCGTACTCACTTACATAGTGCCCGTCTTCATAATGTACCTCTTGTGTATACTCTTTATCAGTATCCCTACCAACACTGACATCATTGTCTGATTTATTGAGCCCTGTGTCAATCTCCTTCGCACTGTAGAAAGACGCTTCCTTTGCCGGATCATAGATCTCAATATCAATCTTCACAGTGGCGTAAGGATCCACGTCATTTCCTGGCGTATTACATCCTATTATCCCGCTGTCTGCCTGCATTTGCGTATCACCCGTCTGCGGCGACCCGGACTCTCTAAGTTCATCGTATTTCTCAGACGCAGCATTCTCTTTCGCTTCCCTGCGCCCTTCTACCGCATCTTGATATTCGTCATCATATTCCGCTCCGTACCCGTAACCATTTACCGCGTCACAGTATCCTCCTTCGTACGCCTCCTCTTCCTCGTATCCTTCTAGCGCGTCATATTTTTCTGCTTCATTATATTCTGCTTCGTACTCATATCCATTTGTCGCGTCACAATTTTCTCCTTCGTACGCCTCTTCTTCTTCGTATCCTTCTAGCGCGTCATAATTTTCTTCATTATTTTCTGCTTCGTACTCATATCCATTTGCCGCGTCATAATTTTCTTCATTATTTTCCGCTTCGTACTCATATCCATTTGCCGCGTCACAATACTCTTGTTCTTTCTCATTTCCCTCTATGGTGCTATAATACTCTTCTTCGTATTCCTCATCTTCCCCGTAACCATTTACCGCGTCACAATATTCCTCTTCGTACGGCTCTTCTTCCTCGTACACCTGTGCTTCTTTGTACATATCCCCATATTCCTGCAGCTGCCCCGGCGTGTACCCACCCGATGTATCCTGCTCACTCGAATATGCAACGATATACTCGTCCTCATCCCCGCTGTCGGCATCATTCCCCACAGGCATCTTCCCTGTCAGGTTTCCATCCTCATAATAGTCCTCTATATATTCATCCGTGTATTTCGCCTGCTTTCTCTTATCCCTCTTTTTTACTTTCTTTCTGCCCAATGGTCTCCTCCTTTTGCCGCAGCTTGATTCTGTTTTTATAAAACCATTTCCTTAACGTAACAATTATAGCAAAGCATCTGCCAGTCCTCAATATTTTTTTAACAAAAATACAGTGCAAAATCTGGATATTGCTACAATTCACACCATATCAGTTTTTATCGACTTATAAGTTATTGAAGTGTGAATTATAACAGATTTTGAACACACAATGCGAAAGGACAAGCATTTTGGCGCACGTTTTTCACCACTTTTGTTAAGAGCTGAACAGATTCTCACAGATAAAACACGGCCACCCCTGCGATAATGCACACAATGCCAGCCAGTTTTCTGACTGTAATTTTCTCGCCAAAGACAAAATATCCTAAAATTAGAATGATTACATTTCCCATCGATTCAATGACAGGGCCATTCTTGTAATCCATCCCACTATATGCATAGACTGTCAGCAGCATTGAAACAAAAAGAAGTCCATAACCTGTGACCACATATGGATTCAGGTATTCCCTCACCACCGTATCATACGAACGAAATGTGCTCTTTTTTAACAAAACCTGCGATATAGACGCAATAGCCACAGATAAAAACATGGCCAATACAAACCGATTGATCATTTCATACTCCTTCTGTATTTGACAAACGCATAAGAGGTTATTTTAAATAAATATCTCGCAAGGCAATTTTTAACTAACTATCATAATAATGCTGTCATAATAGGCCGTTATTGAGAGATTATCGTAAAAATGCTATATTTTTATATTCAGAATCTATCAAAATGCTATCATAATAGGCCATCATAAAAAGCTACTCTGTATTGATGATACATATTCCCACAACAACCAGCACAACACCTGCCATATTCTGTATCGTTATGGTATCATGGAAAAATAAGACTGCCCATATCATGGACCACACAACCGCCATCGAGCGGTTTGCAAACGCGACAGAGAGTTCAAACCGCTTCATCATCTGCTGCCAGAGCAGCGCATACACTCCCAGCACCACAAATTCCATGCCAAAGAAAAACAAAAAACGAAGCAGGTTGTCACCGCTAGCCGACGCCTCCTTAGACATCACACTTGATATTGTATAAATGATAATAACGCCCTGCAACAGCGCAACATTTTTTATTTTCTGTATCCTTGTCATACTGTCATCCCCCGGCCTCGATCACATCCGCATCGAGCAGCCCCTGTTCTTTCCACACCCAATAGTAACTGTAATCCATATAGATAAAATATCCCTGGACAAACCGAAACAGGAAATATCCCTGCTCCTCCATGCTCCCGTTCATCTGCTTTGCACAGGAGAGCACGACAAACGCGCAATGGTTATTGCGGGCACATCTTGCCACCTCCGCCACATCATACGCGGTCCTGTCCCCCTCCATCGCATCGTAGAGTTCATTGTGAAAGGTCCATGAAGGCTCTAAAATATTTCTCCCATACGGTGTAAACACATCTGCTGTATACTGCCTGAAAAATGGCAGAAGCTCCGCTGGGAGGACCGCGATTGGCTTGTAGTTGTCGAGTTTTAGCGCATCTGCCACATCAATCACCGACTGGGGGATATGGTATGCATTTACTGACCTGATATGAAGGGAATGGGTGTACACCAGTTCTCCATTCATCATGATCAAAAGCACTGCCATGACAAAAACCAATGCCCTTGACATTCGTCTCTTAAAATGCGCTATGAGCCGCACCACGCTGTAGCACACAAGAATCCCAGCCGGCATGGACCACAGCACGCGATAATAGATATCCGCGTCAATCCGCATTCCAATCCACGCATATACCGGACACAAAAAGACAACGCCGGCCGCTACCACCAGATACAGCAGTACAACGCGCAGTCTCCTGTCCGTTTCTGTCACCCATAAAAACAACAGTGCAGTCAGAAAGAGGGGAATTAAGAAACTATTGTTATTGTATAACCACACATCCTCCAGCACAGCCCTAGCAGCCAAAACCAACTCGTCCCACACAAGCTTCCCCTCCTCTCCATCGCTTCATCCCTTACCTCATGACCAGGTAGCATACTGCAAGCAGCAGACAGGGCGTACAGCACAAAAAGATCTCCAACGCAGACCGCATGCTCTTTTTACAGCTCCCAATCAGCACCGACGCAATACCTGTGATCGTCGGTATGAGCATAAAAGCGATGCTCGTCGCAAAAACCGCCGACAGACACACGCAGATGAACAGCATCCACATTCCCTGGCTGACACGCTCCTGTGCCAGATAGAGCAGGCATAAAAACATCCCCGGGATAACCATTCCCGCCATCAGTCCTTTCCCCTGCCAGGTTCTTGTCATAGCAAATGTCTCCGCCGTATACAGCGAGATATTCCCATACATAAACCATATCGCAACCAGAATCATAAACAAAGGTTTGTAATTTTTTCGGTTCCACAACAACCGGTTTCCGATCTGTCCATAGATACAGTACATGAACATCAGCCACACCGGAGCCAACACACTATGCGCCACAGCCGCAGGCGCGATACCGCTCAGCCGCGACAGCCATGCCTGATAGACTGGCGTTGGCGAGAAGGCGTGTCTTGCGTCAAGCGGATAAATATACCCCGTATATGTATCGCGCATATACATCGTATCAAATTCCTCCGTAAGCACGGACACCGCAATATAATACGCGTCGTCCCCATCGTAGTACTCATACAGGACTGCGTACGCCATCTGAAACAGCACCAGCAGGAAAAACACTACCCAGCCAAGCTTCACAAGTCCTGGCATCTCCCTGAGAGCACAAAGCTCTCCGTAATAGCACTTCCACAAAGAACGCCCCTGCCACAGCGACAGCGACAGCACCGCTATGACAATCCCAGTATATACAACCACCAACATTGTAAAACGCTGCTCTAACAGAATCAGTGGAACCGCTGCCAGCTCAAACAGAAAAAAGCTCACAAACCACCCGCAGACATAAGTCATTGCGGGTGTCCTTTGCAAGCGATTCATATGTTTTACAGGTATAAAACCCAGAAAAAATGGCACTGGCAAGACTAGAGCTAGCAGTATTGCCCATCTAATAATCTCCACCTGATGTTTCTCCTACTGAATCTGATCCACTTCTTTTCGTCCGAAATAAAGAGAAAGTTCCGCTGCGATATGTTCTCCCAGCACAATATTCCCATTGTCCTTAGGATGCAGGCCATCTTTGAGGTAATGATCTGACACCTCCTGAATGCTGCAATCCATAAACCCGGTATGATACAATTCGATCACGTTAAACCCATATTCCTTAGCAAGCCTGCGCTGTACCTCCAGATAGTCATTGAGCGTCAGATTTCCCTCGACATCCGAGTAAGTACACTGCACTTGCTTTGATGTATTGTACATCATCACAAAGAAAATGTCGTTGTCCGCGTAATAATTCTGAAGCTGTTTCATAAAGGACCTAACCGCCCCACAGTATCCTGCTGTACTGACCTTGTCGTCTACATTCCCAAAGCGTTTGTTGTTCGGTGTACTAATATAGTCATTTACTCCTGCAAACACTACAATAACATCCGAATCAATATTGGTGACATTGCCAAAATTCATCGCAAGTGACAGCTCCTCGCCGCCATAGTCCGCAAACATTCTGCCGCCCTTTCCGTGATTCAGCAGATTGCCAAAATGAAGGTATGTGTTTACATATGTGACATAGCTGACAAAATTTCCGTTTGCATCAACCGCGCTGGTAATCCCCTCTGTAATGCTGTCCCCGATAAAGACAATATGCTTCGATCCCAAATAACAGGCATTGTTTGCAAGGATCTGCCGGTCCATCTGATTGATCTTTTCTGTCTTGTCCAGGGAATTTGGCAGCTCATACAAAAGCTGTCTCGCCTCCGCAAAATTTTCCTGCTGTTCCCGTCTGGCTTGCCGCTCCCCGTCAGTGAGCGCTGCGATGATCTGAGCATCATTAGACACCTTCTGCTGCGTTGTGCCCTGTGTCACCTCCCCCGCTTCTGTGGGGAGCTCTACGGTCTGTGTCTGCGGTATTTCCTCTGTTTGCTCTGGCTGCGGTGGCACCTGCATCACAGTCTCTGGCACTGTGATGTTCTCCACAAGCATTTCATTGTTGCTACCTCCGGTATTACAAATACAGCCCCCTGTACAGGTACAGCCCTCGACACATCCTGTCTGGCCAGCGTCTTCCCGCACAATGATTGAATTATCATCTTCAAGGTCTGTCCGCTCACCGCACCCCGAGAGCGACAGCGTTACTGTAATCACCGCCATCAACATTGCCAATACTGATTTCTTTTTCATAATTTCCCCTCTATATTCGTTCCTGTCCTTATTTTTTAATAAGACTTGCCCAGCTGCTTTAAACATCTCGCCTCCTCATACCTGTTTTCAGACATGTAAAATTCTGCAAGCGCCTTGCTTCTTCTATCCAAAAGCTCCTTGCGGTCTGTGAGGCTGCCTGGATGGAACATCAGTTCCAGGCTCTGGTTCTTTTGACGGGCATACGCCCTGTATGACGGAAGCAATGTCTCCACTACCTCCCTTTTCATCTCACAGGTATAAAAAATACCAAAAAAAACCGGTGTCTCCACCCCCCTGTCCCACAATATTTTCCTGTTCCGATCCGCATATGTTCTAAGAATACACCACTTTACCCAATTGATCGCGGGCACTTTTCTGCGCATCTGCAAGCTGCCCCTGAGCGCTGCCGGCGGGTCCACAGGAATCCGGATCTGGCGGATTTCACGATGCCCCCATTCCTCCTCTGATAATACCTCCATCAGGCTGTCAAATATAATCGGAATCATATGGTAGTGCTGGTGAGAATCGACCGCCGTGATCCTGTAATCACACACGCTGGTCACAGCCCGAATCTGCGCTGTGATCTCCCGCTTGATCTGCTGGACAAGCGCACGCCTTTTGCGCCCCCTTCCGGTATAATTCCATCGTAGATACTGAATAAAGGACTTGTCAAAGTACCCCGTATTATCTACCAAATCCGGCACATTCGCCGCTCCTGCAAGCGGCCTGCCTTCCACGAAATTCAGATGAAGCACACGCCTGATCCTCGTCCCCTCAGGGTCTGCCTGGTCCAGCATCCCCAGGGCCTCCTTTAACACAGGCGTATTTGGCAGCACACTGATGCTGTTTAATACCCCGTCCTGATAACAGTCCAATATTTGCCTAGACTGATCTGTTGTCACCCCGTAATCGTCGGCATGAAACCATATATTTCCCGTCATCTTGCAACTCTTTCCCTCAAAATATACCACACAAACTTTGTGTTTGTCACCACATACCGCTTCCAAAGCCGCCCCGGGTCCTGCATCAGTCTGTACAGCCACTCCAGGCAAAGCACCTGCATGAGCCTGGGCGCCCTCTTAATATGTCCCGCCAGATAGTCAAAGCCGGCACCGACACCGATTGACACCGCACACAACTTCCCGCGGTGCGCGTACATCCATTCCTCCTGCTTTGGCGCGCCAAGCCCGACCCAGATAAAATCAGGCTTCGCAGCATTGATCCGCGCGACCACCTCCTGGTCCTCCTGCTCTGTGAGCGGCCTAAACGGCGGCGCATACATCCCCGCAATCACAAGCGTCGGATACTCCCTTAAAAGCGCCTGCCTCATATCCTCGAGCGTCTGCTGCGTGGCGCCATAAAAAAAATGTCTGTATCCCCTCTGCCCCGAAAGCCGGAACAACTCCGTCATCAGGTCGGGACCTGTCACCCTCCCGGCGCCGCGAAATCCCCGCATCCTGCTGTACTTCGACAGCGGCGCCCCGTCAGGAAGCGCCATCGCCGCGCCATTCTGCACTTTGCGGTACTGTTTGTCCTCGTAAGCCATCACTGTCGTGTGCACATTGGACACACAAATATACCTGCCCCGGAGCGCATCGAGCCGTCTCTCAATTTCGTCTAGTACCTCCGGCATGGTCGTCACATTGATCTTTGTCTTTAATATCTCACAATACCTCATTTTGAGCCCTTTCTCCCAAGAACTGCAAACACCGTCATAAACAGGATCTTGACATCCAGCCCCAGAGACCAGTTGTCTATGTACTCCAGGTCAAGCCTTACAATCTCCTCAAAATCCTGAATATCACTTCTGCCACTCACCTGCCACAGCCCCGTCAGCCCGGGCGTGATGCTCATACGCCTTCTGTGATAGCCATTGTACTGTTCAAACTCATCCTCCGTTGGCGGGCGTGTGCCGACCAGGCTCATATCGCCCACCAGGATATTGAGAAACTGCGGTGTCTCATCGATGCTTGTCTTTCTGAGAAACCGTCCAACCCTGGTGATGCGCGGGTCATCCTCCATCTTGAACATCAGTCCCTTGATCTCATTGTGCGTCTCCAACTCCTTCTTGCGCGCCTCAGCATCCGTATACATCGAGCGGAATTTCCAGATCCGAAACCGCCGCCCGTTTTTGCCAATACGAATCTGCGAAAAGAATACAGGTCCCGGCGAGTCAAGCTTGATCGCCAGCGCCACAAAGGGTGTGATCACCGCGGTGCCGGCAAGTCCCACAAGCGCCCCAATAATATCAACCAGACGCTTGATGAGAAGCCTCCTTGAATCCATCGTCTTGAGCGCAAACGAGATCACACTGTATCCCGCCATCTGCTGCACGAACGTATTGGGGTTTGCATGACTGAACAGGTCAACATTGTAGTGGCAGGTAAGCCCCATCTCCTCAAACCGCTGTACCATATCGCGGATCACTATCAAAGACTCCCCCGGAAGGCAGATAAACACCTCGTCAACCATCATCTGAATCACGGTCTCATACAGGTCCTCCTTCGACGCAACGACCGGCACCTCCCTGACCACACTGCCTTTTCTGTCCGCATCATAGATCACAGCCGCCACGATATCATAATACCACTCTTTTCCTTTTATGAGATTCCCCAGCACCTCCTCTGCAAGGATCTCTTTTGTGATGACCAGCATCTTCTCAGCGTTTGTACTTTTCCTGTAGTATTTCCAGATCACCTTCTTAAATGCCATGTGCACGGCATATGTGATAAAGCTGTTGAGCACCGCAAAAATGCCATACACGGAGCGGGAAAATTCATAGGACTGCTGCAGTAGATACAAAACAACCACCAGTCCCACCACCAGAATCAGCGTATACCGCACCGTATAGTAAAATTCCTGATAGTAACCCCTGGTGAAAAAATTCCTGTTGGCGTCGAGAAACATATTGTAGAGCAGACACAGGATCACGATGTATGCCCCCACCATGAAATGAAACTGTCCGGGATAATTCTCATAGTGAATGATACGAAACCGGATAAACAATGCCAGTGCATAGGAGACGACAACACACAAAATGTCAATCACAAGGATACTGTACGTCTCAATCATTTTATTTTTCCTTCTGATGTTTTCCATTTTGCCCCCTCATAGATCAAGCTCAGTCCCTTCGGACCATAAACCGCGGATATTATATCACGTCCTGTAGCGCGCTGTAAAGCATCAAACCAGCCTTTTCTGTCATTTCGGGGTATATGCTCCTAAGAGATTGCAAATCAGTATTTTCATCAGTTCACTGTTGCCCTTTAAGAAACTGATCTTCGTCGGGGTTTTTCCCTTCCTTGGATATGCGCGCGTAACGGGAATCTCACAGGCCCTGTAACCAAGCTGTGTCGCCCTTACAGACAGGTACGCCAGAAGCTCATATGTCATAAAGATGTCCCGCAGCGGTGCCACCCGCCCATCGGACAGATACCGCGCAGAATATGCCCGGTAAGCATTTGTTGTATCCGTAAAGCGCTGCCCTGCAGTCAGTGAGATCAACGGCGCATGGATCAGACGAACCGCAATACTTCTAGTAAGCGGCGTATTGACCGCCCTTCCTCCCTTGATAAAGCGGGAGCCCTGCACGAAGTCATAGCCTTCCTCAAGTTTTTGTATAAAGCGTGGTATATCCTCAATGCTGTCCTTGTTATTGCCATCTATGGTGATGATGCCCTTATACCCCCTGCCAAGCGCCCAGTATATCCCCATGCGCAGCTGTGCACCCTGTCTTCCCTCACCCTTTTTGACCAACAGTGTATTTACCTGCAGTTTTCTAAGCGTTCGCTCCTCCAGGCTACCATCCGTAGAACCGCCGTCACAGATCACAAGATCCGCACAGTCTGCAATATGGTACTTATACGCGCGGTATAGCTCCTTTCGGATGCGTTCGCCCTCATTGATGACAGGAATCAGCACCACATAATCCGCCGACCGCTTAGCATACTCATAATATTCAAATGCAGGAACCCCTTTTCGCCCCGCAGCTGTCATCCAAACATCTCCCTTCCATATGCCAGGATCTCATCCAGCACCGAAAGCCGGCTCTGTTTGTCCTGCGTTTTTCCCATCTCCACTGACACATATCCCTGATAATTGTTCTCCCGCAAAAATGCAGCCAGCTCACCATGAAACTGTCTTCTGTCGCGATCCATGACAACAGGCTTCAGAAACGGCTCGCTGATATGCACATGGCTGATGTACCCTGCACACCCCTCTAGCACCTCAATCGCCTCCCTGTTCTCAAGCATCGTTCCTATATCGAGATTTAACCCAAAACCATCCGATGCCACTTCCCTTATAAGCTCTAGAGCCTCCTGTGTCGTGTTGATATAATTGGTATTGTATATGGAAGGATTCGCCTCCATACCGACTGTTATCTTTTTGGAGTGTGCATACACCCCAGCCTCTTTAAAAAAACGGACTCCGCTCCGCCGCGCTTCCTGGTCTAAGATATTTGCAAGGTTCCTGTTCCTTGGGCAGCCAAACACAAGGTTCGCACACCAGGCTGCCTCTGCAAAATCCACTGCCCTCTTTGTGTACGCTAATAGCGTTTGCCTCTGCTCTGCATTCTCGAACATATTTTCCATCCTACCAAACCAAATTGACTGCATGGAAGGAATCTCAAAACCAGCTTTCTTTGCAAATTCCTCCCGCCATGTCCGCACCTTCTCGAGATCCTCGTAAGGGTTTTTCTCAAAGAAACGTGTAGGCGCAATTTCAAGCCCAGTGTAACCATATCTACGCATCAGGACATAAACCTGCTCATCCTCCTGTGCCGTCCATGCAATATTTGATACTGCCCTTTTCATCGCACACCTCCCAATCTTGTGCTAAGGATCTGCTCAGCAATAACGATTCCTAACCACGCTCACCCTCTGTGACCATATGCTTCACAAACAGCCGGATATCTGCAATGACCTCTTCCTTGCCGCAGATATAGCCCCCTTTTCCGCCGAATTTTGATGCGTATGTAGTCCTGAAATCATACTGGACGGGTGTCCCTTTTAACTCATTTTTGAAAACCTCTCCTGTCAGCGCCTTGAATAACTCTGCAGTGGTGATGGGCTCTGTGGCAATATTGAGCAACGTGATTCCTTCATTGAGTGCAATCTGAATGTCCTCCCACAGCCGTCCGAGCGAGTAGAACTGAAATGTACTGCGGCTGTCCGTAAAATGAAGCGCTGTAAAACCAAGCTTCCTAAATTTCCTCTGCAACAGCTCTTTTTTGTCCTTGTCGAGCTTTCTGCACCTGTAAAACCCATTTTCCGCCACCTCATAACAGGCGTCAAGCATTATGGCATCGTCTGCCTTCTCGAGCACCTTCAACTCCTGGTACTTTTCCTTTTTCAGCATATATGGTATTACATTAATATAATCGTATATGAAATTTTTCTTAATATGATATCCGTACAGACCTGGAAGTCTGATAATCAGGGCATCTGGATAATTTTTCCGCACCCAGGCCTCAAGATAATACCGGTTCAGGCCATATGGCTGGATTCCGTTTCCCATATTGCCCCTTTTGCACGTAAATACAGAATCTGTCTCGTCCACGCCCACGGGATTCTGGTACACATCAATCGTGGAGATCAGCACCAGCCGCTGCGGATTGATGGCCTTGATATTTTTTTCCGCCTCTAGAATCATCTCCAGGTCATGTTCCGGCGCACTGTTGGCAAGATATTTTTCCGCACGCACCCCCGCATAGATCAGCACTTCCGGCTCTAACCCATATGCTTTCTCAATATTCTGTGAATTATACACGCCCTTGATACGGTTGCGTGCCCTCGCATAGAGATTGCTGCCCACAAATCCTGTATAACCTACTAATGCTACCATACTAATTTCCTCCCATCTTTTCTATGCTTTCAAAGCTGTATTTCCTGCGCCGAAACACCAGATCGACCAGGATCTGAAGATATTTTATGATAATGGTCAGTATCCCAAACAGGCCAAAAAAAGCAAAGGCCATGAAAAAGAGTGTAGTCGTCCAGCCTGCTACCGGTGTGCTGAACAGATACACCACAGCCGAGTATATAGCGACCGCAACTGCAATCAGCATCATAAGTACTGTCATCGTAACGGAAAACCGATAACCAAGCTCCGTGAACAGAATCATGCTATTCACTGCAAGACGGGTGCGGTATTTGCGCTCTACCCTGTCATCCTTTTCCATCTGCCCACCAATGACTAGATACTTTATATTCGCCGTCTTCAGTCCACAGTTTGCATACACTGCCTTGCGGTACGGCACGGACTTGTTCATGCTGCTGATGCGGTTAATCACCCTGCGGCTTAGCACCCGAAAGCGTTCTGTCACCAGCTGATAAGAATACTCCGTAAATCTGTTGAACACCTTATAAAAAACACGGGATGTGAAGCGCTGTTTTTTATCTGGAGAGGCGCTTACAATATCGTACCCCTCCAGGGTTTTTTGATATGCCGTCATAATTTCCACAGGTTCAAAATCCAGCACACAGGCATCAAACTCAAGCACAAAATCTCCGATTGCCAGGTCCACACCCGCATTCATGGCAGTCTCCACTCCGTGAAAATAACTCATATTCAACACTGTGATAGTGGTATTCTTTACCCCCCTACTAACCTTCCTTACGACATCCACACTGCCATCCTGGGAACAGTCATTGACACAGATAATCTCTGAATGCTCAAAATGGGCTTCCAGCACGTTTGCCACTGTCTGCAGAAAATCCCCGATTCCTGCCTCATCGTTGTGCACATAGAGCACTGCAGACATGAAATTCTTTTCCTTATTGCTCATGTCGTCTCATTTCCTCACTTCATCTTCCTTTTGGACATATCGGACTTAGGACATTAATATATCGTCAAGATCATACACTGTATTGATCTTTCCTGACAAAACCCCAACAAACGTAGGATTGGTGGAGTAGGTACGGACAACCGTCGGACGCGAATCATCGATCTCCGAACTTGTCAGGATCGGCTTCATTGAAAACAGAGAATCCCTGTACGTAAATTCATATTCCTCCCTCAGATACTTTCCTGCAAGATTTGCCATGTATGGAAATGCGGTTTGTGGCCTTGCCTTGCAGTCGTTGCAGTTGCCAAGATGCCTGTCATTACAGTACCCATCACTGTCTGCCTGACATGAAAACCGCGGAACATCATCATAGCTTGTCGCATGTGGCGTGAATGTCACCGATGTCAGTGAATGCAACCCTGTCCTACCAAATGGCATGATAGAAAAAAACGGGCCATCCATCACCGTAAAGCCATACTCCCTTAGCCTGTCGTTGACATCGCAGAGTATAATCTCACACAGCTCATACTTGATGCCAAACTTATCATATCCTAGCAGGCCAAGAATCTGGTTTGTGGACGCGTATGTGGCGTTGAGCACAAATCCCGTCACATACCTATCTAAGGTATCTCTATCTTTCCCCCGCACATACAGCGCATATGCATCCTGTGTCTTTTCAATCCGCTCGATATCCGCATCAAAACGAAGCTCCACCAGTTTCTTCCGCTCCCCCAGCTTCTCCAGAAAAAAATCCCTTAGAATCATGGCATCATATGTGTACTCTCTTGTCAAAAATGCCCCATCACACATTCCTTCCTTAAAAAATTTTCCCGGATACAATTCCTCACACGGAATCTGCGCCGCCTCGCAGAATTTTTTAAACTGCTCCCCGTCAGACCAGGAGTACTCACTGGATGTGGCATATACCTTCTGAAATTCCCGGTTGATACAAAATCCGTAATCCCTATTAAAACGCGCAAAATACCCCGCTGATTTCATCGCGGTTGAGAGCGAGCGCGGATAGTGATATCCCTGGTGGACTCTCGCCTGGTTGATGTATGTCGCACGCTTAAACGGCGCATCTTCGCATTCTAGTACCAGGACATGCTGTCCAAGCCCTGCACAAAAATAAGCAGCATACAGGCCGTAGAGCCCTGCGCCAATTATAATCTTGTCAAATTTTTTGTCCTGTATCATGGTCACTGTGCCTCTCATCCCTTGAAAGAATCTCCCAGAAATAATACCGGGGTCTTTGCTTTGTCTCCATATAATTTCTGCCCACATACTCTCCGATTATGCCAAGGGACAGCAGCACAGCACCCCCGAGCACCCAGATCGACATAAGTATCGATGACCAGCCGCTGACCGTATATCCAAAATAATGCTCGTATACAATGTGTATCACCATTCCCAGTCCGACTAGGAGCGCTAGAATCCCCATCATAAAGACCATGCGGATTGGTTTGATGCTAAATGAGGTGATACCATCAGCCGCCAACGTAATCATCTTTGACAGGGGATACTTTGATTTCCCCTGCATACGCGGAAACACATCAAAATGTACAACCGATGATTTCAGACCGATATCTGGTATGATGCCTCTAAGAAACAGATTGACCTCACCATACTCTGCAAGCGCCTCTAGCGCCTTTGCCCCCATGAGTCTGTAATCCGCTGAATTTTCATAGATATCGCAGCCCATGAGTGTCATAATCTTATAGAATAAAGTAGCCGAAAATTTCTTGAAAAATCCGTCTGTATCCCTGGAATTGCGCACGCCAAACACAATCTCACTGCCCTTTTCGTACTCACGGATAAAATCTTCCATAGCGTTGATGTCCTGCTGCAGGTCCGCATCAATCGTAATCGCAAAATCGCAGAATTTCCTGGCGTACATCATCCCGGCAAGGATCGCATTCTGATGCCCCCTGTTGTGTGCAAAGCGAAGACCTTTGATTTCTTCGTTTCTTTCATACAGCCCCTTTATAAGCTCCCATGTTCTGTCCCTAGAACCGTCATCTACAAACACGATCCTACTCTCCTCCGCTATGATCTGCCTTCCTTTGAGCTCATGGAGTTTTTCTAAAAGCCTTCCCGCCGATGTTTCCAGGGCCTCCTCCTCATTATAACAGGGAACCACAATATAGAGAATCCCTTTTTGTCTATTGCTATCCACTTCTGTCCTGTCCTTCCATTATCCATATTTGTGTTGTTTACTGGTTGGGTCCGCCTGATTCGTATTATATTGATTGTAAACCATATCATATTTCTTGGCAATGTCATTTTCACCAATATCTGCATTCATTTTTAACAAAAGTTTTGCCACATATGCACACAGCACGATATTTATAACAACCTCCGCAGTCACGAACCCCGTAAATTATAAAAAATATATTAAATTCTTGTTATTTTTTTCTGCTCCGTTTATACTATAGACAATAAAATTGGAGGTGGATTCCTAGAAGCTTTTTGCACCAATCTGCTTCGGAAGCATTCCATTGATAATGGGGAGGATTATATGATTTCAGTATTATTGAACTGGCTCTACATTTTTTTCATAACGTTTCTGACAGGACTTGGATTTTTCCAGGTACTGTCCAAAATTCTGAAAAAACAGCTCTCCTTTTCTTTTTTCAGCCTGATTTTATGCGGTATTGCAGTCACCACTGTGTATGCCCAGCTGCTAAGCCTCTTTTGCAGGATTGGTCTTTTTGCAAACCTTCTGCTGTGTATCATATGTGTGCTTACTGCCGTGAAAAATATACCTCTCCTGTCTGACTATGCCAGAAAAACTGCACGGCTTTTTGTCTCATGGGAAGGTCTTTTGTACATTGGCCTTATTCTGTTTATCGCCTTTTGCACCTCACGCGGCACCATCCACACAGACACCAGCCTGTACCATGCGCAGGCAATCCGCTGGTACGAGGAGTATGGCGTTGTAAAAGGGCTGGGAAATCTCCAGTGGCACTATGCGTACAACAGTTCTTACTTTGCTTTTGCAGCGCTGTTCAGCCTGAAATTCCTATGCGGCCAGTCGCTTCACTGCACCACTGGTTTTATTGCGATTGTCTTGATCCTGTGGTCTTTGTACCATCTGCGCAGCTTCCTGTCACACAGGCGTCATATGACGGATCTATGCTGTGTTGGGATCCTTTTTTACACGCTCGTCAACCTGGTCGGATGTGTCTCACCCGCCTCAGACTACGCAACAATGTATATGGCCCTGTACCTGATTGCACGCTGGGCTGAAACGATCGAGCAGACCCCGGAGGATACGGATGCATTTGCCCTTTTGAGCGTCTTTTCCGTATATGTCATGACACTAAAGCTATCTGCCGGACTGCTTGTCCTGCTTGTGATCTTCCCATTGGTAGCACTCATTAAGGCAAAGCGAATTAAGGATATTGTGATCTACCTTTTCCTTGGTATCATCACGGCTGGTGTTTTTTTATCCAGAAATGTCATCATCTCAGGCTGGCTTTTATACCCCTTTGCGGCCATCGATCTGTTTCATTTTGACTGGAAAATGCCCGTCAAATATGTCAATATCGACTCCGCAACCATCAAGGTCTGGGGAAGATGCCTCTATGACCCCAACCTGATCGATATGCCCTTTCAAGAGTGGCTCCCCATCTGGTGGGAGGCCCAGGAGCGCTATGCCCAGATGCTGATACTCACAAATATCATCGCTGTGGTTCTTGATATCGCCATCCTCCTGCACAGAATCTGCTCAAAGGCAAGGCTAAGCTGGAATACAATCCTGTTAAACCTCTGTGTCCTAAGCTGCTCTGTCGCGTGGCTTTTTCTGGCTCCCTTTATCCGTTACGGACTGGGATTTCTTCTTGCCACCCCGATGCTTGCTGTTGGCATGTGGCTTAGGAGCGATGAACCAAGCAGCTTTTATAAGCTTTTTTCAGGCTGTGTAGTCCTTTTGATGTTTTTCATACTCACACCATACTGGGATCACTATTTCGTGGATGATGTCCTTTTTATCAAACGGAATATAACAGAACCCTATTATATCTGCCAAAAGGATTATGAGACCTCGCCCATGACAGAATACAATATGAATGGTGTCACCGTGTACTGTCCTGAGCAGGGGCAGATCACTGGCTATCAATATTTTCCGTCGTCCTCGTACAATTTTATGATCATCAACACTGAGCTTCGCAAAAGCAGCCTCAAGGATGGTTTCCGCTCCCTGGAATAACAGGGCATCAGCCACACATTTTGACTACCCACAAACCATTGATTCGCTGTACACAGCCATTTTGCGGATACACTGGCATTTCCTTATACTCTGATGTCTCCATAATATTCCACCGCTCCTCCTCTGACAGGTTTGCCAGCTCCTCCCCGAGAAAGGTTCTGACAAACCTGTACCGCACACCTGTGGTGATCAGTCCATTTTCCAGTGCCAGTCCAGACAGCGACCGTAGCTCTTCTGTGTCAAATAAGTCAATCTCCACGCTGCTTGGATTATCCTTGTAATAAAACTCTCCAAGAATCGCAATCTGATCTCCTGCGCAGTACCCACTCTGGTTCTGTGCCAGGGATATAATCCGGTTATAATAGGACTTAACCCGCTCCGTGGCGATATCCGTCCGCAGATAGGCTTTGTTCGCTAACAAGTAATCTGTGTAACAGTTGAGCGACACCGTAACCACCACCACCAGTGCGAGCAAACCCGAATATTTTTTGCTGTCACGCCCCCAGTCCTCCATACAATACTCCAGCAATGCCAGGACAATGACATAAACAAACGCGTATCCATATACCATCAGCATCGAATAATCCGCCTCAGGCGCCATAAAATAGATAAATGCCGCCGCCATTGGTATCAATGCACACACCAGCACAAGCAGAAAGAGCGCACCTGCTTTTTTATAAATCTTTCTGTTCCAGACGATCAGGGCAAATAGTACAACCGCCAGGATACAGGTCATAATGTTGACCCGCTGTGCCGTCCTAGTCACAAATCCAAAAGGCTTCCACAGAAAATATTCCAGGAAACGTTTATAGCATCTGCCAGCCAGCCGCGGCATCATGGAAAGAGGAATGTTTCCCATATCGGCAACTCCACCGTACGTCTCATTTTCAAGATTCGGATTTACAATATGACAGATTCTCATATAAACCAGAACGCCAATGCCAAGGATTGCCACATATAGAATACCTGTTCGAAAAACCTTTTTAAAATCCTTCTCACGGATCAGATCGCCCATCATACTCATAAGCATTAATGTGATCCCTACCGTTATCGTAGGCTGGTATGTCCCCAGCGCACAGATCAATAGTATCATTCCCGGCAGTACACCCCACTTGCCCCGCCGGATCAGCCACACAGCCAGACATGCCATAAATATGGCTATCCCTGTCGTATGCGCCATGAACATAAACGTCATGATGCCTACAACACTCGGAAACGTGACCATCACAGCCGGTACTAAAATTGCAGCCGTCACGCTTTTCAACTGCAATATATCCAGAACAATACACGCGGAGAGCGCAAGCATAAGAATCAGCAAAAAACCATGCACCGCCGGAATGCTATGTCTGCTCCCAAGCCCATGAATATACTTTAAAAACCACCGCCCCAGATAATCGCCACTTCCAATAGAGCTAAGGCTGTTGATATCATCCCAGTTTGTGAGCTTGTGCGACAGCATATAGAAGTGCGTCAGCAAACCTATGATAATTCCTGATGCTAGGCAAAGCTTTATATGCTTTGGTATTTTCTTATATAACTGTGCAAACAAATCAAATTTCAACATCTCTACATTCTCATGCACCCTTATCTGACCTCCGTCCCACAAATATACCGTGCAAAATCCAACAGATTCTGATAAATCCTCCCTTGATACTTCGCCTGCAATTCGTCTGGCACCGCATACCCGCTCAGCACAAGGCCATAGCCGCAGCCTGCATTGATTGCTGTCATGACATCTGCCTCCCTGTCGCCAACCATATAAGAGTGCGCCAGATCAATGTCCCACTCTGCGGCCGCGCGGTCAATTAGGCCCGTCCGCGGCTTCCTGCATGTACACCTGTCCTGCTCGACATGAGGGCAGTAATAAAACGCATCGACCGCCGCACCATGCGCCCGCAGGATACGGTTCATATACGCGTGCAGCTGCTCTACCTCCTGCGCCGCAAAATATCCCCTGCCGATGCCGGACTGGTTTGAAATGACAATCAGCCTGTACCCCTGTGCCTTCAGCATCGCCAGCGCCTCAATCGCCCCATCTACAAACACCAGTTTGTCCGGCTCGTGCAGGTAATCCACCTCCACGTTGATCGTGCCGTCCCTGTCCAAAAAAATCGCTTTTTCCATCGTTCCCGATTATATCTCCCTTATCACCTGCTCCACGCTCACCTCGTCCATGCACTGATACCTGCCCGTCCGAAGCAGGTGCTGCCTGCATTCGGGCGTGATGGAGCCATATGCACAACCCGCGCAGGGCTTCCCTGCACTGCACACAACGATGGGCGCATGGTCCTCACAGTCGCGCCCGCAGCGGTATGGCAGAAATCTCCCATACGCAAACTCACCAAAGATACAGATTCCCTTCGTGTTCACCGCGGCCGCAAAATGAATCCCGCTCGTGTCATTGCCGATGAGCAGGTTTGCGTTCCGGATCACCTCCGCAAGCTCCGAAAGTGTCGTCCTGCCAAACAGGTCATGCACATTTTTGCCGTATTCAGGCTTCTTCATGGCATCTACAAACTGTCTGTACAAATACGCTTCATTCTCTCCGCCACACAGACAGATGTCGAGTTTCTTTTCCGACACGATATACCGGCCGACCGCTGCATACCGCTCAATGGGCCACATTTTCTTGCCAGAACTCGCACCGGGGAAAATGACAGCATATGGTTTCTTTGGAATCACCCCGTCACGCACCTGCATTTCGGGCAGCGATGGATAGCCCGCCTGAAAATCCTTCTGCCCCAGCGCCCTGACAAACACCGCATTTCGCTCAAGCTCCATCAGGTGCTCTCCCCCTGACGGAATCAGCCTGTCATAAATCCGGTCCAGCCTGCGGCGGATCTTCCCAAACGCCAGATACCGGCTTAAATTCACCCTGGACTCATCTGCCACAAAGGCAATCTTCTGCGTTGCCGGAATATTCATGGCAAGCAGGTCCATATCGATTGTGCGCGAATAAGCCGTCTGCAGCAGCGTGTGGAAGCGCCTGTCCCGGAAGCAGTCCCAGATCTCTTTCTTATATTTGTTGTCCGATTCAAACCGTCTGCCCTGAACCGGTATAAGCTCATCAAAAAAGCCTGTCTGGCCGGCAAGCTCTGCACACGCCGTATTGCACACCAATGTAATCTTCTGTTTCGGATAGAGCAGCCTGTACTGCGATGCGCTGTCAAGCCATATCAGAAAATCCCCGATCGCGTCTATCTTGATCACCACGACCCCGCAGGTATCCTGACTGCCATCATGCCCGCTGCGGTCAGAGGGCCTTTGGTTTTTCCGCCCCACAATCCAAAACTGCGACAGCCATATATTGCTCCACCGCGCTGCCTTCTTCCATGCGTCATGCCACGCCATATCAATCCTGCTCCTTTGCCCAGAATCCCTTCTCACACAGTCCGTTCTCAATCAGGCCGCAAATCGTATGGATCAGCAGAATATGCATCTCCTGAATCCTTGGCGTATTGTCCGAGGGGACATTCAACAGATACGCTGCACACGACCGCATCTGTCCTCCGGACTGTCCTGTCAACCCCACTGTGATGAGCTGACGCTTTTTTGCCTCCTGCATTGCCCTGACAACATTTTCTGAATTGCCGCTCGTCGATATCCCAATCAGTACGTCGCCGGACTGTCCCAGCGCCACCACCTGTTTGGAAAAGACATTCCCGTAATCATAATCATTTGATACAGCCGTCATGACCGCCGTATTCGCGTTTAACGCAATGGCGCAAATCCCCCTGCGCTCCATCTGATACCGCCCCACAAGCTCTCCTGTCATGTGCAGCGCATCGGACGCACTCCCGCCATTTCCGCATACCAGAAGCTTATTTCCCCTCTGATATGCGTCCACGCACAGCTGCGCCACTTTCGCGGCTGTCCCAAGCAGCACCTCGTCCCGCAAAAGCTTCTCTTTGACAGCAATGCTCTCCTCTATGTTTGCCCTGATATATTCCAACATGCTCTTTCTCCCTCTGTCAAGGAATCGCCTTCAAATAACGCGCGCATCCGACCTGTCATCTGCACAAGTTATTTTGCGACGATTCCTAATAAATCTCATATCCCTTTGCAAGGTAATTGCACACATAGTCCCTCGCACCGTCCTCTAGGGAGGTAAACGGCTCCTGGTAGCCGGCGCGGCGCAGCTTATCCATCGCTGCCTGCGTAAAATACTGATACTTTGGCCGGAGTGTCTCCGGCATCTCGATATATCGAATATTGAGCTTTCGTCCCATCGCGTCAAACGTGGCCGCCGCCAGGTCATAAAAGCTTCTCGCCGTCCCTGTCCCGAGATTAAACAGCCCGCTCACCCCGGGATGATCGATCATGAACAACACCACCCTGCAGATGTCCTTGACATACACAAAATCCCTAAGCTGCCCGCCATCAGCGTACCCTTCCTTGTAAGACCGGAACAATCCCATCTCACCCGTCTCAGTAATCTTGTTAAAGGCGTGGAAGATCACACTTGCCATGCTGCCCTTAAAATACTCATTTGGCCCGTAGACATTAAAGAATTTAAACCCGACATGCTGTCTGGGTTTTAATTCCTGTTTTTCCGCCCATAAATCAAACAGTTGTTTGGAGTATCCGTATCCGTTCAGCGGCAAAAGCCTGCTGATATCCTCCCTGTCGTCAAAACCCTGCGCGCCGTCCCCATACGTTGCGGCGCTGCTGGCATATATAAAACTGATCCTGTTCTCCACGCAGAATTTCCAGAGCATCTTTGTGTATTCAAAGTTATTCCTGTACAGGAAATCAAAATTGCGCTCCGTCGTGGAGGAACACGCCCCCATGTGTATCACATGGGTCACTTTGCCTGCAAACGACGCAAGCCTCCCTGGAAAATCGTCGCGGTTGATATATTCCGTGTATTTCTTATTCCGAAGGTTCATCCATTTGTCCGTCTCCGCGATATGATCGACGATAATGATATCCGAAATACCGCGGTCATTGAGTTCCCGCACGATACAGCTTCCGATAAAACCAGCCCCACCTGTTACAATAATACTCATGACTCCTCCTCCACCGTTCTCTTTATTTTCTCCACAATATTTGTCGTCGAACATCCATCGACAACATTGACATACGCTACCCGGCCGCCATAGACTGCCACGCTGTCCATCTCCGGAATCGCTTTTCCCGCATAGTCGCCGCCCTTTATGACAATATCCGGCCGCACCCTGTCAATAATCCCGCAGGGCGTCCGGTCTGAAAAGATACATACATAGTCAACACTTGCAAGTCCGGCAACCACCACCGCCCGCTCCTGTTCAGGCACAATCGGCCTTGTGCTGCCCTTTAAGGCCCTGACAGAACTGTCCGAGTTGAGCAGCACGACCAGCATGTCTCCCCTGGCCCTGGCCTCCTCTAAGTATGTCACATGGCCTGCATGAAGGATGTCAAAACACCCGCTTGTGGACACGACTGTCTTTCCCTGCTGCCTTGCGCACCGAATTGCGCTCTCTAGCTCCTCTAACGATACGATCTTACTTGCTGTCTTATTTTTCATACACCCAATCTCTCCAAAAGTTCATCCTTTGTGACAACTGCCGTCCCCCGTTTTCCGATCACGACGCCCGCCGCGATGTTGGCCAGAACCACCGCGTCGTCGATGGAAAGCCCGCTGGCAAGCCCCAATGTGACTGTGCTGATCACGGTATCTCCCGCGCCCGTCACATCGAACACCTGTGCTGCCTTCGACGCATAATCTCTCCGCTCACACCCCTGCTGAAAGATTGAAATACCATCAGCGCCCCTTGTCACAATGATACTTTTGGCCCTGGAGCGCTCCAGATATGCCTTTCCAGCCCTGTCAAGGGACTCCAGGTCACCGATCTTTATATTGACGGCATTCTCCAGCTCCAGATTGTTTGGCTTCACAAAGTCTGCGTTCTCAAAAGCCTCAATATGGCGGCTCTTGGAGTCAATCGTCACAATCACATGATGCTCATTGCATAGACGAATGATTCTCCGCACAAAATCCGGATTCTCAAACACACCCTTGCAGTAGTCCGAAAGCACCACCGCATCCCACGCCGAGATATGCTGCGCCATATAATCCAAAATCGCTGCCTGGGTCTGCTCTAGAACCGGCCTGCTGTCCTCGCGGTCCACACGCAGAAGCTGCTGGACTTTGGTCGCAAACCGCGTCTTAACCGTCGTCATGCGGTCTTTTTCATCCACAATGCCCTCTGTGTCAACAGCGGCCGCCTTTAGAAACTCCCGCAGCCATCTGCCGCTGTCATCAGCCCCCACAACGCCTGCTACAGCCAGTTCTCCTCCCAGAGCGTGCATATTTAACGCCACATTGGAGGCGCCGCCCGCGCTGCGCTCGGTTCCCTTGTAATTCAAAACCGGCACCGGTGCCTCCGGCGAGATCCTTCCTACCTTCCCAAGAATATATTCATCTACCATCAGATCCCCAAGCACCAGAATACGCTTCTTTGCAAATTCTGTCCGGACCGCCCCTGCCAACCTGCCCTCTACCATACGCTAACTCCCATCTGCCTGCTTTGGCAGGCATACCACTATTTATGCACACGGGCATTCAAAGGACATTTGTCAGCAGAAGCTGACGGGTGCCCGTCGCGCGAGTAGAGGAAGATAAATCTTCTCTACTCAATTTCCTGCAGTATTTCACCGCTCCAGCTGTCAATGTCCCAGACCGCACCGACGATTGTATATTTGACATACTCCGGATAAAGCTTCACAAAGATCCGTTCCTTTTCAGGGTCATTCACCGCCTCATCCAGCGTTGTGCCATACTTTTGATGATTCATTCCCATACTTCTGACCATAGAAGCCATCAGCTCAGCCTGCGTGACCGGCACATCACTGACCTGCATCCTAGATCCACTCTGATGCGGCTCCTTGATCATGATAACCGGTGAAGACACTTTCTGCGGTTTTCCTGTTTCCGCGATAAAATCTGTCTGCTGTCCATGATCAGCGGTGATGATAATTGTGGCATCATCGTAAAGCCCCAGTGATTTGAGGCGCTCCAGATATTCATACACAATCTTCATGCTGCCCCGAATCTGCATATAAACGCTCGACTCCCTACCTGTTTTATCGTATTTCATATTATCGGATAATGTATAAGGATCATGCGCTCCGTGCATGTGGTAAAACCGAAATGCCTTTTCATATTCATCCGATACTGTCAGCCCTTCTGCCTGCAGCCGCTCCCAGAATGGAAAGTCATTCTCTGTATCCCATACCAAGGGTGCCCTTACGATTCCCGCAATCGCATTGGAATAATAAGAATACCCGTTCTTGAGCATAAACGGTACAGTCTGATACATAGCGCACTTCCACATCGTATAGACGGTTTCCCCCACATCATACGATTTATCAACCGTAGGGCTGTAATTGGAAATACTGTCATATAACTTATCTGAAACAAGATATGCGCCAGTATAGATTCCAAGATCAAATCCCTGCTGCCCAATGTCCTGCAAAAGACTGCTGTCCTGATACGCGTATGCCCCATAATCAGGCCCTCTATCTTCCTTCCACGCTGTTGCTGTCAGCAGATATGGGATTCCGCCTCCTGTGTTGGCAAACGTCGCTGTGGCATTATGATAATAGATAAAATCTGCCAACGGCGCACAAAAATCAGGTTCCTCCTCATACACAGTGTCCATCCAGCTGCTGTCAAAGCGGTCCAGCACAAACACCAGTACGTTCTGTCCTTCTGCCACCTCGAGCGAACCGCGTATTGTCAACTCCGCTGACTGTCTGTAACTGCTAAAATCTGTTGTCACAACCAGATAACCAAGCGTCACTGCCTGAATCAACATGAGATAAATACATATTGCCCTTCCGATTCTGACCAGCGCCTCCTTTTTGGTAAAAAGCACTGTCAGCACCGCCATCACAATGAGCCATAGGACAACATTGACAATCTGCTGCGGCATCGTCCATACTTGTTCGTCCCCGTCAAGGATCTCCATCTTCCCATTGAGAGCCAGATTCTGTATATATCCCATCAGCGTTATTTCTATTATAAACAGATTCATATAGTGCATCATTGTCTTTGGAAGCAGCAGCAATTCCCCTGCCAGAAGAAGAGCCGCCACCGCGAAGGCCCCACACACTGTGATTGCCAGAAAAGGGCCATAACTTCCCGTAAATTCACCAGGATTGCTGATATACAGCTCACTGGGAAGAAAAACACAGTGCATCACTACCCATGCGCCCACACATGGAGCCGCTGCGCCAAGTGTCTTCCCAAGCTCCTGCCGCTGGCAATATGCGTATTCTTTTCCGGACGCCTTCTTATGGATCATTTTCACCGCAAGCGTCAGGCATGCACAGATGAGAAACAAGATACCGTATGCGCGGTTGCTGACCCTGCCGTTGACTAGAAAGACCAGCAGGTTTCCGGCAAACAGCAGGACAGACG
>CAJUQZ010000003.1:69998-70723 GCA_910588755.1 uncultured Lachnospiraceae bacterium
AAATGTATCAATAAGCCGCTTGTCCGAAAACCATTTCACCTTTAACAGCAGCACAAGCATCACCAGGCAGAGCGTGGCAATCGGCACGCCGTAGTGAACGAACGTTCTTGCCTCTAAATCCCAAAAGCTCTCAAACAGTGTGTTATCTGCGCTGCCAAGACAGAGTTTTACCACAGTAAGCGCAAAATAGATGCTGTGAAAAAACAAAAACGCAGTCCTTACAAGCCGCTTTCTGTCATGGCAAAATGCAGTCCATATCAATGCGGATACCAGTGCAAAGCTCGAAATAAATACAAAAACTGCAGTTCCATACTGCATACTTTTCCCTTCCTTCCTGCCGCCAATGCCCATTTGCGCAAAACACACAGCCAGCATACAATCTTTTCTATCATAAGAATGCCCACCTTAGCACACGAATATTATAAAGCAATTATACGCGACTTGCAATGCTAAAATATAAGAGTCAGACTTGTCCAATCTTGTCGCTGGTCAATTCTGGCCCTTGAAAAAAGCAAAAATGTTCTTTACACTACTACTATCGTAACTATCCGACATCTGTATAGTTACGTGCGCACGTCTGAACTATCTAACAGACTACGCTGACTGCGTAGTCTTCTAATCATCTTTTATCAGGTTTTTCTGTATAAGAGCCTCCCCTTACTGCTGAAATTTCACCAGGCAGTCCTTTCCGCAGAACGCAATCCCATACTTACCCACAGTCTCAT
>CAJUQZ010000004.1:0-42271 GCA_910588755.1 uncultured Lachnospiraceae bacterium
TAGATTTATGCGAAAGGGTTATTTTTTTTGAGAACTTTCAACTGTCAAGTTCTAGCAGTATCACAAACTTTTGGGGATACGAAAATAGTTTTTAAAATAACACCTTTCCCAGCAATTCTATTAGATAGTTGGAATAGTATAACAAGGTGAGAAAACGGCTTTGTTCTACCTGTTCTATAATCCATGTGTTCATTTTCATCACATCAAAAATTCCAAATACCAGAAACGCCAGCCATAGCACAAAAACAGCCTCAACAAGTCCTAATGCGGCACCTGCAAGCTTGTCTGCCAATTTTCCAACCGGTATTGCACGCACCAGCTGAAAGGTATCTGTCAGAAATTTGACAATTTTATGGATATACCGAATCAGGATCAGCAAAATTACGGCCATGACCACCTGCACGTAACTTTTCTGGATAAAATTTCCGATGCCTTTTGCCACTACCACAATTACCAGTATTCCCAAAATGCAGGATATTATGCGTATGATACTCTCCAAAAGTCCCCTTTTCCATCCCCACACGACTCCTGCTGCCAATGACAGCACGACAATGACAAATAATAAGTTAATTTCCAATCCTGTCCCTCCGATTCTGTTACTGAAGCTCTATTGTCTGTATCGCATTCTCTGTGACAAGCGTGTGTCTTGATATGCTTTTGCCTGGAATGAAGCATGTAACCCGCTCCTGAAAGAGCCCCTGGTACTTGAGCCTGTCATCCCAGTCATATATCAGGCATTCATTGTCATTGTATATAATAATTCCCGATGAATCAAATACAATTTCCTTATAGTCTAAGTCAAACGCAATCTCGCTGACCTTCTTTGCGCTGGTATCATAAACCTCTAGACGATATGTTGTCTCCGCTGCAGTATTGAAAAACACAAGCCCCACATGGCTGTCATCATAGAATACACTTTGTATCTCCTCTGATATCATGGTTTCTGATAGGCTCTCTGGCTTCTGTTTTCCCTTAAAAAACATCTGTCGGTTGTCTGCAAGGGCAAACACAGTATCATTTGCCATAAAATGTACCAGCGGTACCACTGCGTCCGGATATGCATAACCACTCACGAAATTGTCTGTATAATTCTGTCCTACTGCAGAAAAATTGTAAAAACCGATGTTGGACACCATTTTTCCCTTTTCTACTTTTATATAGCAGACAGCCGCCAGGCTTCCGTCGCTCGAGACATCGACCGCAATCGGATATCCTGAATTGCTCATTCTAGTCTTAAAATCTGCAAAAGATTCCCCGGTGGCGGAATTGTATAGATAAATCGAAGTGACTGTGGAATCGTCCAGAACTGCAGCCACTACACCATTTGCAGAAACACTAAAATCCCTGATTGGCATTGTGGTCTCCACTGTCCCGATCATTCCCTGTGTGTTGGCGACATAAATCTTTCTGCCATTATAGTCACCTACTGCGACAGTCTTTCCACAGGTCCTGATCTCGGGATTCTGCATCTCATATGTCTGGTTCCAGATCGTCTTTCCCCTCAAATCAGTGCAGCTCATCCCGTCGTTGCTGTATGTAAAGATCGTGCCTCCAAGATTGATGCTCTTTGACTCTAAAGCCCTTACCCACTCACTTTGCTGAATCACCTGATAGCCAATATATATTTTATTTTTCCATGTAATATAAGAGCCCGCTGCTACCGCTGCCAAAAGTGCCAGGACAACCAAAATGGTATACAACCTGATCTGTCTGTGCCTTGCCAGCATATTATCTAGTGATTTCTTATCGCTGTCGTTCTCTTGATCTTTGTCTTTGCCCTTTTTTTCTTTTCCACCTTTTAAAAGGTATTGGTTTCTATTGAAATCCCTTATTTCCGCCATCAGTATACCTCATTTACTGCCCAGGAGTCTTCCTCACAAAAATACTGTATCTGTCCAGTCACGGCTATTTTCATCACTGAACAGATACAGTATAACATTATTTTCATGGAAGTAAAAGCTTTTGTCCATAAAGAATATTATTGGGGTCTTCTATGTTGTTCCATCTGCATATCTCATCTACGCGGGAATAATCCCCATAAATATCGAAGCTGATGGTTCGGAGCGTGTCTCCCCTGCGGACGACATAATACTGCGGAACAGTCCTCTCCTCCTGTGCAGCCAATGTTGTTTCCATTTCCACCCCGGAGCCGTCTGCTGATGCACCACCTTCTGCCTCAACCTGCTGCATCGCGGGAACAGACTGCGACTGTTCTATGTCTGTGTTGGCTGCATCTAGCTGGGGAACTGTGTTCTTTTCACCTCCTGCCTCAACCTGCTGCATCGTGGAGGCGGACTGCGGCTGTTCTGTGTCTGTCTTGGCTATGTCCAGCTGAAGGTCTGTATTTTCCTCATTTTTCTTGGTTGTGTCCGGCTGGAAGTCTGTATTTTCCTCATTTTCTGTCTCGACATACTGCTGCATCGTTGGGACGGACTGCGGCTGTCCTGCGGCTGTCTTAGCTGTGTCTAAAAGAAAGGCTGTATTCTCCTCGATAAATGCCATACAGTAGTCAATGTTTGCCTGCATATTCTGCATTTTATTGTAATTGTTCATGGAAATAATTCCATATGCCATGACACACACGACAAATCCAAGGCAGAGAACATTCATGACATTCCACATAAAGCTGACCTTTGCTTCCTCGCGGTTATACGCCTGCGTGATCCTGCTTAGGTGCGCCGCGTCTGTTGCACTGCTTCTTGCAGGAGTCCCCTGCCCTGTCGGGGACAGTATGATTCTGCTCTTGTCATTCTCCCTGGTAGTATTCCATTCTACCAAATAATTCTGCATCTCCTCATTCTGGTCATAGTATATATAAAAGTCGTCCAATATCACCCTGGTGCTGCGCAGCGTCAACTCGAGCCGCATCCGTGAATCCTTGTTGAGACTCACTGTTGCATTCCCAATATAGGCACACGACGGAAAATAGGTCGTGTTGAGCTGCTGGATTTTCCCAGCACTGCCATCGCAGACTGCTGCGCCTGAAATCACAATCCGGTATCGGCCGTCTTCCTCGATTGTCCTGCCGTACAATGCTAGTTCCTTGGGCAGGTTGCCTTCTATCTGAACATCCTGCTGAAAATCGAGCTGGAATTCCTGCTGGTATTCCTCCTGTGATTTGCGATATCTGCTGTCTGGCGGCGTGCATTGTGGGTTTTCCGACAATATTTTCTTGATAAACGTATGTACGTAGTCCTCGAGATACAGGATATAAATTCCCTCCGGGGCACCTATTGTGCGTGTGTTAACGGGTATTCCATTCTGGGTATTTACAGGGATATTTGTTTGCTTGTCCATCTTGACATCACCTTTGCATCCTTTCGTATTAAGAATTTTGCTTTCTCTCCTATCTTAACACTTCCCGGTTAAAGATTTTGTCGAAATAAGACGGGCTCAAAAAAATTTATTATACAAAAAAGGTCCTGCCTTCACAGAACCTTTTTAGCAGAACCTTTTATACAACCTTTATAGAATCAAATAATGCATTTAGTTGTAAAACCTGTAAACTGTCGTCGTCTTATATGGACGATCGGGCCCGTATATGACATCCTGGAACGCTGGCTGGTTCACCGCGTCGGGGAAACACTGTGTCTCTAGGCACAGGCCGCTGCGCTTATCATATTGCACTCCGCCCTTTCCGGTCTCTGGCTTGATACAGTTGCCTGCATAGAACTGAAGTCCCGGCTGGTCTGTATACACGTCCATCTTCCTGCCTGTCGTTGGCTCCTCCACAGTAGCAGCCTTGCGGAGCGTGCCGTCGAAACCATCGAGTGCATAATTGTGGTCATAGCCTTGTCCATAACCCAGCTGCACATCATCTACATCGATGTCATCGCCTATGGTCTTCATCGTCCTGAAATCAAACGGCGTGCCTGCCACATCCACGAGCTCACCAGTCGGAATGAGACGCTCAAAAATCGGGGTGTACTTCGATGCGTTAATACATAACTTGTGTGCTTCAATATTGCCGGAATGATGTCCTGCAAGATTAAAGTAAGAATGGTTTGTCATATTAATCAGGGTCTTCTTGTCGCTTGTCACATCATACTCGAGCTTTAGTTCATTGTCATCTGTGACAGTATATGTAACCTGGACCTTTTTGTTTCCGGGGAATCCCATAGAACCATCCGCGTCATCTATGGTAAAAATGACGCTGTTATCCCTTGTCTGTGTATTCCATACACGCTTGTGATACCCCAAGTCATTGTCACTGTGGAGGTTGTTGGTGCCATCGTTTACTGCAAGCTGGTATTTGACACCGTCGATGGTAAAGCATGCATTGTCAATTCGGTTTGCACTTGGTCCGATCGTTGCACCAAAAAAGCTGCCGTTCTTGAAATAGCCTTCAACGCTGTCAAAACCAAGAACAACATCTGTCACCTGTCCGTCCTTGTCCGGCACAAAGAGGCTGACGAGAATTGCGCCAAAATCTGTCACCGCCGCGGCAAATCCGTTGTCGTTTTTGATTGTGTACAGGCTGACTGCTGTTCCGTCAGGCGCTGTTCCGAAGTTTTTTGTTGTGATTGCCATTTTTTTTCCTTCTTTCTTTTCTTAAATTTTATTTCATTATACTTCATATATGGTTTTTTCGCTACACTATTTTGCAAGTTTTATCATTATAATTCAGTCCTGCCCTCAAGCGCACGCAGCAGCGTCATCTCGTCGATACATTCCAGATCGCCGCCCACAGGCACGCCGCTTGCAATGCGCGTGACCTTTACCCCGGTGGGCTTGATCAGCTTTGATATGTACATGGCCGTGGTCTCTCCCTCGAGGCTGGAATTGGTCGCTATGATCACTTCGTTGATATCGTCCTCAAGCCGCTTTACCAGCTCTTTGAGTCTGATGTCATTTGGCCCGATCCCTAACATGGGCGAAATCGCACCGTGAAGGACATGGTATACGCCCTCGTATTTGCCTGTCTTCTCGTATGCTGCGAGATCCCGGATATTCTCGACGACCATGATTGTCCCGTGATCGCGCCTGGGATTGGCGCAGATGGGGCAGGTCTCCTTGTCCGCAAGGGTATAGCAGGTCTTGCAGTAATGAATATTTTTCCGCGCATCGACCATGATCTGCGCAAAGCGCTCCACATGCTCGGGCGGCATATTGATTACATGAAGGGCAAGCCGCTGGGCAGATTTGTTTCCCACGCCGGGAAGCTTGGCAAACTGCTCGATTAACTTATTGATATATCCGCTGTAGAGTTCCATCAGAAAGGTAGTCCTCCGCCGAGCCCGCCTAATCCGCCTGTCATTTTGCCCATCAGCTCATTGTTTGCCTCATCCGCCTGTCGGAGCGCCTCGTTTGCCGCCGCCATGATCATGTCCTGAAGGGTCTCGATATCATCGGGGTCCACAGCCTCCTCCGAGAGTGTGACCTTCACCACTTCCTTCTTGCCTGTGACGACAACCTCAACAGCCCCGCCGCCTGCCTTCGCAGAAAATTCCTTCGCCTCAAGCTCCTTCTGGCCCTCCTCCATCTGCCGCTGCATGCGCTGCGCCTGTTTCATCAGATTGTTCATGTTTCCGGGCATTCCTCCCGGAAAACCTCCTCTTTTTGCCATGTGTCTTTCTCCTTCCTTTTCCAGCTATATATTTCTGTTTGCATAAGTTTATTCTGTCATGTGTCCGGCTTCCCTCTACGGCTTACTCCTCAATTTCTATATCCATGTTAATCACTTTTGCAAGATCAACATAGCTCTCCTCAAAATGCCTGCCAGGGTCCAGATTTCGTATCTGTACAGTCACCTCTTTCTGCAAAAAAGTCGATATCATGTCCTCGACATGTCTATGATTTTCCTCTGTGGTAAGATAATCATATGCTACTCCATCCTCGACTACGATCAGCAGCTTGTTATCCCCACCAAGACTCAGATGCGCATTTTTGAGATGCGTCTTGAGCGGCTGGCTCGTCTGCGCCACGATCCCGTGCCAATTGCCGACGATCTGTTTGATATCGTCAGGAATCGCTTTGGGCAGCTCTTGTACGGCCGGGGCCGGCTCGACCGTCTCTGTTGATTGTACCGCAACCTGGGCCGCCTGCACAACACCTTTTTCAATTTTTTCTTCCAGATCTTTTACGCGCGCCACGACGGCGTCGTTTGTCGTCTCCATCGCAGGCCTGCACAGCTTGATGAGTGTCATTTCTATCAAGATGCGTTTCTGTGTGGCATATTTGATCTGGCCGGAAAGTTCGGAAAAGATGCGGATCTGGCGCATGATTTCCTCCGCGTCCATCATCTCCGCCTCTGTTTTCAGGCGCGCGAGATTGTCGCTTGACACGTCAATGACATCCTCAATATCACTGTCGGAGGTTCTGACCAGCAGCAGATTCCTAAGATACCACGTAATATCCGTGACGAACTGGGTGAGCTCACGCCCCTGCATGACGACCTCCTCGAGAAGGGAGATGCAGCCTGTGATGTCCCGCGCCTGTATCATCTCCAGGAGGCGTGCAAACACTTCTGTGTCTACTGCGCCTAGTACATCGAGCACTTTGTCATAGGTCAGTTCTTCCCCGAAATGAAATGCGATACACTGGTCTAACAGGCTTAGCGCGTCGCGCATGGAGCCGTCGGCGGTCTTTGCGATGTATTTTAACGCCTTTTCCTCGACTTTGACTTGTTCCTTATCCATGAGTTCGCGCAGGCGGTCCGCGATGGTCTCTATCGTGATGCGCTTGAAATCATAGCGCTGGCAGCGCGAGAGGATCGTGATTGGAATTTTGTGGACTTCGGTGGTTGCCAGGATAAAGATCACGTAGGAGGGCGGCTCCTCGAGCGTCTTTAGCAGTGCGTTGAACGCCCCTATGGAAAGCATATGAACCTCGTCAATGATATAAACCTTGAATTTGCCCTCCACCGGCGAGTATGATACCTCATCGATGATTTCCCGGATATTGTCCACGCCGTTGTTTGACGCGGCGTCAATCTCGATCACGTTGACGCTCGCGCCGGACGCGATGGTCTGACAGCTCCTGCACTGTCCGCAGGGGCTGCCGTCTATCGGGTTTTCACAGTTGACGGACTTGGCAAACAGCTTTGCGATCGTCGTCTTGCCGGTTCCGCGCGTGCCTGTGAACAGGTAGGCGTGTCCGATGCGGTCCGCCTTGATCTGGTTTCTGAGCGTTGTGACGATGTGGTCCTGTCCCTTGACCTCCTCGAAGATGTCGGGGCGGAATTTTCGGTATAGTGCGGTGTATGACATGGGGGCCTCCTCAGTTCACTTTTATCAGTATCTTCTATTATGCCATTTTTGTGAGGAAAAAACAAGGGCGCACGTCAAAGTATATTTTAATCTCTTTTTAATGTATTGTCATTCAAAAAGTGTTATGATGGGAATACCAAAATATTTTTATTTTGAAATACTGAACAGGAGCGTTGAAAAAATGAGTTGTCTTGGAAATCTGTTGTGGTTTGTTTTTGGCGGTTTTATAAGTGGGCTTAGCTGGATGCTTGCGGGGTGTCTGTGGTGTATTTCAATCGTCGGTATCCCTTATGGCATTCAGTGCTTTAAATTTGCGTCAGTATCTTTCTTTCCATTCGGAAAGGAAATCGTCTATGGCGGCGGGGCTGTGTCGTTTCTGGTCAATGTGATCTGGATTCTAATTTCCGGTATTCCCCTTGCCATAGAACATATCACTATCGGGTGCCTGCTGTGTGTCACAATCATCGGGATTCCCTTTGGATTGCAGCAGTTTAAACTTGCGAAACTGGCCTTGATGCCATTTGGGACAAGTATCGTGTATACAAACCATATATAGCAGGCTTGCGCGTCTTGCAAAAGTAATAAAAGGATATGGTTAAATACCTGAATCTGTGGTAAAATAAGCTTGTTAATTTTTATCTACAACAGAAAGGCATGGTGTTTATGGCTTTAATTTTTGACGAGCGCGTGGAGCGGGCAATTCAAATCATATGGTTTGAGAGAAATCCGGACAGGCGGGAGGAGGCGCTTGCCCTGCTGCGGGAGGCTGCCAATCTTGGCGACGGCGACGCCTTTTATTTTCTTGGGCGCTGTTACCTGGGCAAAAGCTATGTCGATCCGGTCATGGAGCTGCCGCTAGACACCACGCTTGCACATGAATGCTTTCATCAGAGCCTGATCTTTGAGAGCGCTGTGGGCATGTTTGGCACAATGCATCTGGAGGGATACCAGCCGCCTGACGGCACGGGCGTACACCTGCCCTACCACTCCAAAAAAGAGATCTGGGACGCCGTGTCACAGATGGCCGGGCAGGGACAGGCCTTCTGCAAATTTTTGATCGCAAACGCTTATTACTACTGTACAGCCGATGATTTTCTGGGTATCACACCGAAAAATGCGGGGGACAAAAAGTTTGAGCGCCTGAAGTATGAGTGGACGGCCACCGCGGTTCGGCTCTACGAGGAGTGCGTGGCGTGCGGGCTTGGCATTGCCATTCCCAATCTGGTCGATGTCCTGCGCACGGGCAGGAATGGCGCGCCAGTCCAGCGCCAGCGGGCAAGGAACTATATTTATATCGGGGCGGACATGGGAATCGGAGCTTACGAGCGCATTGTCGGCAACGAGTACCGCGATGACAATGAACTTACCAAAGCCTTGGAAATGTATGAGCGCGCACTGGCACACAAGGACGATTACGCGTACTACTGTCTCGGCAAGCTCTACACCTATAACGGGGCATTGCCGCTGGACCTGAAAAAAGCGCTGTCCTATCTGGAAAAAGGGTATGCGAAACTTTCCGACGATGCGGGGTTCTGTAATTTGCTGGGCGAAATTTACTTTCGCGGCGGCGAGGACATCAAGCCCGACTATGAACAGGCGTTCCTGCTGTTGAGTAAGGCTTATTTCAAGGGAAGCACCTGGGGCTCTGACATGCTTGGCACCTGCTATCTCAACGGGCTTGGCACTGCGCCGAATTTAAATATGGCGCGCAAGCTTTTTGAGCTGCATCCCAAAAAGCCGCTCGCCATAGGCGGTCTAAGACGGCTGGAGAGCGGCAATTAGGATTTAATCGATGTATTCAAAGTAATCAAAATCCGCCGGGATACGCGTACCGCAGCCGCCGTTGTTCGCGTAGATTCCCACAAGCGTACCTGTGTGGCGCTTGGGGTCGTCGGGTACGCCCTCGTCGCAGAGGTAGATGCAGTTTTCAAGCACGCCGGCAAGCGTCCACGCCTCGCCATCATAGCTGTAATAAAAACTTCTGGTGAGCTTGTCCACGACGACTTTGAGGTACACGCTCTGTTCCTTGAGGTCATCGACGCTGGCCATCAGCTCCTCGCCGTGGTTGCGGTTGATGACAAGCTGGAGTTTCCTGCCCTCCTCATAGCAGACAGAAAACCGCGCGTAGGTCGCCGTGCTGTAATAGCAGGTCAGCCCCGCCTGCTCCCCGTTTCTTGAAGGATAAAAGTCCACCTTTGTCGAGGCGGTGTAGCTTAACTCCTGCTCACGCCTCACCAGCGTGTTTTTCGCACGGATTTCCGAGAGCTGGCCGTCCCTTGTCCAGATGCGGAAAAAGCCCGGGCGCTCGGTGAGGGAGTAGCTTCCTTTTGCCGGGTTGCGCACAAACTCCCAGTTCAGGTTCAGCTCCTCGCTGTCAAAATCGTCGCGTGTCCACTTTTCAAACAGATGCGGCGGCAGGTCGGGCGCGGTCTGTTCTGTGCTTGGCCCTTTCCGGTCATTGATGATAAACCAGTCGTTCTCAAGCCATGTGACGGGATCTAAGCCGGATTCCCTTCCGATTGTCGTATAATGCCCCTGGTTTGGCCTGCCCATGAGATAGTACACCCACCAGTCGCCATGTTGTGTCTGAATCAGCTTACCGTGCCCTGTGCGCTGAATCGGCGCGTCCGGGTCAAACTGGCGCATCAGCGGATTGTAAGGGGAGGGCTTATATGGACCGAACAAGTTTTCTGATCGTCCTACATTGATACCATGTCCATAACCTGTCCCGCCCTCCGCGAGTATTGCATAGTAATATTTCCCGCGCTTTAACAGATGCGGCCCTTCCGGGCAGCGCTCACCGGTTCCCGGCCACACTGGTATTGTATCGCCGATGACCTTTGTGCAGTCGTCACTCAGCGGCACGAGATTGATGCCCGGGCTGATTACCATGTAATGTTTGCCGTCATCGTCTACAAAATGCGACGGATCGATGCTGTCCACTTCCAGCCAGCTGGGTTTGCTGTACGGGCCCTCGGGCTTGTCCGAGGAGACGACAAGCTGTCTGCGCATGACATTATTGTCGCGCCTGCCGTCCGCGTTGAGGCGGAGCGTGGCCATGATGATAAAGCGGCCGTCGTGGTATGAGATATCCGGCGCCCAGATGCCATGCGAGTCCCTGATATCCTGCAAATCAAGCGCATCCGGATCGGTGATGGCGTGTCCGATCACCTGCCAGTGCACCATGTCCTTTGAGTGGCTGATGGCGATTGCCGGGAAATACTGGAAGGTGGAATTGACCATGTAGTAGTCCTCCCCGACACGCACGACGGACGGGTCGGGGAAAAAACCTCTCTGTACCGGGTTCTGATATGTATTGCTCATGTGTGAGTCCTCCATTTTTGTACGATTCTTTTTATTTTCATTATTTATTTGCATTATTGCGTTACGATCTATCGGTATCATGTCCCGAGGATCTAAAAATCTCTTGCAGCCCTATGCTTTCAGCCTCTTTCATACCTCACGTAATCTACAACTGCATATCCGCTGTCCTGCCGGTCTTCGGAAGCTGCCCTGCAGCAAAATACGCCGTTTTTGACGCCTACCCAGCGCCCGGGAACGGCGTTCATCTCCCCGGCTTTGCTGTAGCTGTTGCCGTCCGTGCTGTACGCCAATGTCACCAGCTCTAGCGGAAAGCCTTTTTCCCTGCTGTTCAGGTCCTGTGTTCCTGTCCGCTCCACGGTGTACTTTACGTAAATTTCACCAGCCTGCTTCCAGTCAATGCCCGGAAGCTCCTGCACAGACTCCTCCGTCGTTTCAACCAGAATTTTTCCAAACTTTTGTTCTCCTTTGATAAAACGCGGCAGGAGCTGGCCGCCGTTTTTCCGGAATGTGAGAAGGCCGTACTGCATTCCCATAGAAATGACGCCGGCCTCCTCCCCGTCCGCAAGCTGTGAGAGATTCAGCTTCGTCACACAGCTAAACTCCGGCGCAGGCCACTTCTGCAGCAAAAGGTTTGGCATGTCGCCATAGGCCGTGGTGCGTCTGACTGCATGTAATTTCAGGCCGTTTCCTGTCAGCTGATACCACTCCTTTTGCGGATTCGCGTTCCACTGCCATTGCAGTCCAAGCTGTCTTCCCGTAAAATCGTCGGAGGTATCCGGCTCGCATACTTCTGCCGCTGTGCCGCCGACATCCGGCTTCTTGTATTCCATCACAGGCTCGCCACAGTCCAGGCAGCTTTTGTCCTCGTTGTCCTTTGCGATTCCGATGATTGGCCAGTCTTCGTGCCAATGCATGGGCTGTAAGTGGACGATGCGCCCTGCCGCATAGACATCCTGAAAATGCAAAAACCAGTCCTCGCCTGTGACGGTGTCAACCCACGCGCCCTGGTGCGGTCCGTTCACAGCGCTGTCCCCCTGGCGCATCACCACCTTGTACTCATAGGGGCCAAATACATTTCTGGAGCGGAGCACGGTCTGCCAGCCGGTCTTCACGCCGCCAGCCGGGGCAAAGATATAATACCAGCCGTTTCTCTTGTACATTTTGGGGCCTTCGATCGTCTCCTGGCCGTTCTCGTTTCCGTCAAAGATCTTAACTTCCTCACCGATCAGCCCCATTCCGTCGGGCTGCATTTCCACCATGTGGAGGACGCTCTTGTAGCCAATCCGGCTCTTTGCCACGCCTGCGACGAGGTATGCCTTCCCGTCGTCGTCCCAGAATGGGCAGGGATCAATCCAGCCTGCGCCCGGCCTGATATTGACTGGTTTAGTCCATGTCCCGAAGGGATCGGTCGCGGTACTCATGTAGATGCCCTCGTCCGGCATGGGGAAGCAGACGAAATAGGTCCCCTCATGATAGCGGATTGCAGGCGCCCACACGCCGCAGCCGTGGATTGGCGCACTGTAGCGCGCCTCTGGAATCTCGCTGATGATATAGTTCACGACCTTCCAGTTTACCAGGTCTTTAGAGTGCAGAAGCGGAAGTCCGGGCGCATTGCAGAAGCTTGATGCGATCATAAAATAATCCCCGCCGACGCGGATCGCGTCGGGGTCTGAATAATCCGCGTAGAGGATTGGGTTGCGGTAGCTGCCGTTTCCCAGATCTGCGTTCCATATGCTGTTTGGTTTCATAGTTGTACCTGCCTTTCTTTTATCATATTTTCTGATGGACTTACTTGTTCAAACACGCCCTAAGCCCACTGTTATCGATATGATTAGTATAACGCACCTGCATGCTCCTCTTCAATGCCATGAACGGTTATTTCTATGCCAGATATTGCGCTTTTGTGGCCATCATGCGCTTCCGGCAGTATCATAACACGCTTTTCCTTTTAGCATATCGTGTTGTATTTCTTGTATGATACGTGTATACTGTACTTGTACATATTACAGGATTACGACAGGCAATGGGCGAATGCCAAAGATTACAATGCAGAAAGAATAACTACTCCTAAACCTATATAATATATTTACACTTTGCAGAAGCAAGATAAGCAATGGACAACTGATCCAAAGACTGTATGGCGCATTTTTACATGTCATATTAAAGAATTGCGGCAAGCAATAAACTTGCTTCAAGGAGGTTTTATATCGATGATTTATCAGAACAGGGACGAACACCTGTATGTAAAGGTGACCAAAAATAACAATTACCACGCGCATATGCACCGTCAAGTCGAAATCTTCTATGTGCTCGACGGGGCAATCGAGATGATGATTTCTGGCCAGCGGCAGCTGCTGGAAAAGGGAATGGTCTCGATCGCATTTCCAAATGCAGCACACGAAACCTGCACGCCGGAGCGTTCGTCGGCTGTCATGATCATATTTGACCATACATTTCTTCCTGACTTTTCTGTGGAATTTAACACACAGACGCCAAAGAATCCCTTTCTCACCAGCCTGTCAGACGCTGACCGGTTTTCTTTTGTAATACATGGCCTTCTGGAAAGCACAAAAAATACAGATAGCCGTATTTCCAAGGGCTATCTGTATCTCATTACTGCTATGCTCCTGTCGCAGGTGCCGCTTGCCAAACTGGAAAATCCATATGCGTCGGACGGCATCTGCCAGGATATTGCCAATTACCTAAACCAGCATTTTACCGAGGCGCTCAGCCTGGCGCGGCTCGCCGACGCACTAGGCTACAGCAAATACCATATCTCCCATATCTTCAGCGAAAAGTTTGGCTGTTCCTACAGCGATTACTTAAAACGCCTCCGCCTGGAGCACGCTATGGGGCTTCTGACACACTCCGGACTATCGACAACAGAAATCTGCTTTGCAAGCGGCTTTAGCAGTCTGCGCTCTTTTTACAGGGCCTTTCATGAAATTTATGGCGCTTCACCTGGCACACTGACTCGCTAAGGAGCTATTCAGAAATTACTTGTCATTGTCTTGCGTAATTTCTGAACAGTTCCTAATTCCTACTGTCTGCTATCCTCTCCGTTTTGCGACTTTTCGCTGGAGGCAGGCAGTGTTTGTGGTGTTTCCTGCACTGGAGATTGTACCCCCTGTGACATCTGCCCTGCGGGTGATGTCTGCCAATTGGTTTCCTGCGGTCCTGCGGGTGGTATCTGCCAATTGGTTTCCTGCGGCATCGCAGGTGGTGCCATTTTATTTTGGCTAGCTCTTGACTGCAAGTCACTGTTTATGCGCTTTCTGTTCTTCCACGTCTCTGCAAAACTCCTTATTTTCTTTCTGAAGAAAACAAAGCAGATCACAGCGATGATGACAATATATGGCGACAATCTGATCACTAGAAACAGCAGTGCCTCCAGAAATGATACAAAGCCCCTGCCGGTGGACACAAGCGTATTCTTTAACCGGTCCACAAATGTATTTCTCCGAACTGGCTCACTGTCCTGACGGTACTCCATTACCTCTGATATGCCAATGTTCACATAGGAGTAAGCAACATCCATATCCATGTAGCGCCTAACAGTCTGCAGGCTGTTGAGATCATATTGGACCTCTGACAGACGCTGCTCCACTGTGATCATATCCTCAATCGTCTCACACTTTTCGAGCATCGAAAGCAAGTTCTTCTCCTGTATCTTTAACGCCTCGATCTGTGTGGTTGTATCATAGTACTGTTGGCTGATATTATCCACACTCGTGTACTTGGAGATCACTTTTCCGACACCACCTAGCTCTGCTAGAAAATTGTTGTACTCCTTTGAGGGAATCCGCACCGCCAGATAGTTGTGCATCGTGCCGCTGGTCTTGTGGTAATTCTCATAATACCAGTTCGCCCCGCTGTCACTCTCGTTCTCCGACTGTATAATACCACCATATCTAGAGATCGCCTCCCTGATAGAAACCATTGTTGCGGGATAATCGAGTGTCTCGATCTCAAGGTCGCAGTGATAAACCAACTTCTCCTCAAGCAGCTTCATGCCGTCTGGTTCTGGCGTCTCCTCCTTCACCTGGCCTGCTGTCACACTGCCGCTCTCCTCCATTGCAATTTCCTCGTCTGTCGCAGCATAGTTGTCATTTGCAACGCCATTGCCATAATATTCACTGGAGATGTTTTTTTCAACCGGCGCCGCTGTGTCTGCCATCATCGACTTCGAACTGCCTGATGCGCCGCCGCAGCCTGTCAGCAGACCTGCAGTGACTACAATCACAGACAAAAGTTTTGTCCATCTTCTCTTCATAATTTCCCTTCCCTTCTTTGTCGCATGCAAAGGCACATATCCTGAATCGAGTAGGAAAAGCCGCGCGCCCCGTGCGCCGCCTTAGCGGCATATCTCATCTGCACGGGGCTGTGCATAAATAAGGCAGACGTTATAAAGAAACGTCTGCCATACAGTAGGATTTTTGCCTCTCATATCGTTTCTTATAATAATAAATACGATTCAGCAGGGGCTTTTTATGGGTTTTTTTCAAACTTCCGAAAGAATCTCATCACCCCCCTCAACTGGCGATGTGTCCGGCGGACCGACACTTGTCTCCGCATTGTCAGCCTTTTCCTGCGGATCGTATTCCTGCTGCTGCCTTTCGTCCTCGTCCTCCCACAGGGATTTGTACTTTTCTTTTTTCCTGCGCTCATTCATCATGGCCAAGTTCTTGGCTGCAAGATACATCTCCATGCTGTAGTCCATCAGCTTCTTCTCGTCCGAGGCGGGCACTTTCGCACCTTTTCCGATACGGCGCGCCACCTCCATAATTTTAGCCATGTCCTCGCCATAGTCCCTGGCGGCATCCCCCTGCTGCCTTGTAACCTCCGCGTTCCACACCAGCACATGCTCCTCCGCAAGCTGGTCAAGCACCTCCTGGTTCTCGTCAAACCGCTGTGTGACCGCGTTGATCGTAAGTTCCAATGTCGCAGCCTCGTTGGCGTAGATCTCCTTGCCGTCCGGCGTTATGCTGGCTTTCTTATCCAGAGCTTCCTTTTTCTTTAGGAGCTTTCGTCTCTGGTCCAACAGCGTGGCGCGCTGTTCGCGGTATAACTTCTGCGCTTCACCGATTTTCATGGGATCACCTCCTGTCCATAAACCCACTACGATGTTGACCTGTACAAAATTCGCAGTATATATTACTTTATATCGACAAAAATAGCCACAAACTGAAACATTCAGAAATATACAACCTGCTTATGCCACATACAAATTCGGCCAATAAGTCATTGTAATAGTACGCAATTTTACTCTCATAAATTTATTGATCCTGCTAATTGTTTAATATATCATTTCTTTTTATTGTGTAAGCGTCCAAAAAGATTTTTTCCCTATCATCAAACATTGTTTGGTAATTGTTTACATTGGAGTAATCCCCAAACTTACTCTCCGCAATAAATTCATATTTAACAATTTGATCTTTCAACCATTGACTATCAATCATAATTAATTTTTTATTGCTTTTGGCGACATTCTCATCTTTCGGTAACAACCCTAAATTTAATAAATTGTTTTGTATAATTTCTTTTCTAGGGATAGACGATTCATTAAACAGTGTTTGTGGAATAATATGGTCAATTTCAATATCATAACATGTATCAGGCCCCTGCATCTTCATAAGACAGTAAGAATGGTATAATAACGGCTTCATCATAACCATTGATATATCTGTTGTCTCTATGGTGCTATACGCAAAAATCTGATCCTCCAGAATACTTTTCCATTTATCTACATGTACCGGAATAAATATATCCGGTTCATTTTTGAGAGAAACAATATTATTTGCTACTTTTTGGTCGCCCGACCCTCTCCATTGCTTATTAATGTATTCAAAAATTAACCTGTCCCATAATATAAAACAATTTTTTTGGAATTGCTTCGCCTTTGTGTCACCAATGGGCTTTCCCTTTCTGCACCAATCCTTATATGCAACTATGATAAAATTCAACGCAATTGCATCACTGGTGAGTTCCATAATCGTTGTACTCCATGACTTTAAGTACTTAAAGTATTCAAACGACGAGATAAGCTTAAACATATTTTGCAAATCATAGATCAGCTCGTCAATCTCAGAGCTCCAATTTAATGGAGCCTTACTCAGTTCTTCTATACTTTCCTTCTTTACTCCGCCTACATATATACCAGATAAGATTTTGAATCCATATGTCAGTTCTTTCTCAAAATCCGATTTAGAATCCGAAAATTGTCTGATAGCAATATTTTTCCCTATTCTCTTTAGAAAAGCAGCTGGCAAATCCCATCTTACCACATCCGACTGCATGGTTCCTATTCTTTTATATAGCTCCTTCGTAGCATCTATTGTACCCTGTGAGGGATTCTCTACAATAATATTCCAATGGGGTTTTGCAGACAGAATCTCCACTGCTGTAAGTTTTTCTCCCTCTGAATTTATAATATTGAATATTTTCTGTGAATCCGACGGTGTTAAATTTTTAACTTCTATCACGCCAATCTTACTGTTCGTCAGCAACGAATCTATTTTCTCTACGATCAAAATTCTTTCTTTAATCGCTGCCCACTTTTCATTTATGCATGCTCTAGTTTTCTTTTCATCCTGTATCACGCAGCGCAGGCTTAAAAAATTGTAAAATGACTTTTCATCATCATATTCAATAAACTCATCATCACAATATTTTCTGTATTCATCTATAAATGTTTTAACTTTTCTTGAAGACAACTTTACCCCTTGAATGTCATTCTCAATATATGGCAATTTATTTACATACTTTGACAGGTCAAAGGGTTTTGTAAAACCTGTATTTCTCTTTGCTTATTATGGATCATTTTAATAATATCAAGCAGGAAGTCCAATCCGTATGTTGTGTTTAAGATTATGTTTTCATTATCGTCTTCGCGCATTTCCGAGTCATCTTCTGTACCGTCTGTTTCATCTATCCCAGCCTCATCATCCAAGTCCGCTTCAATATATTCGTTTATTTTTGCCGTGAATTTTTCTTCCAACTCACTGGGCTGGTCTGAATTCTTAAATCCTATAAATCTTTTTGCCCAATTATATATATTTTCAGGATCATCATACATCATTACTAACGCGTTTTTCCTCTGTCGCCCGTCCAGCAGCCATCTGATTGTTTTTCCTTTATTCTCATCCACACTAAGAATTGTAACACCAATTGGATATTCCTTAAATAAACTGATACACAATTGAAAGTTCTTTTTTTCATCCCATGTTTGCTTTCTTTGAAACCTGGGCAGCTTAACATTTCTGTCTGTTATAAAAGTTTTTATAGATTCTGGTCTTATCTCGTACATAACGTCCCTCCTTTTGTATATTCTTATTCAGCAAACAAAATAACTGTTTTTCATATAGTATTCCAATTTTCTGCTACGCCTCCACCAGCTGCAGATCATAGAGTTTCTTATACATACCGCCCAGCTGCAAAAGCTCCTGGTGCGAGCCGCTCTCCCGGATCTCGCCCTTGTGCATGACGATGATCTTGTCTGCGTGCTGGATCGTGGAGAGACGGTGCGCCACCATGATGGTCGTGCGCCCCTCCATCAGCTTTTCCAAAGCCTGTGTGATCAGGCTCTCCGTCTCGGTATCGATATTCGCCGTCGCCTCGTCCAGCACAAGGATCGTTGGCTGATAAGCGAGCGTCCGCGCAAAAGAAAGGAGCTGGCGCTGGCCCGCCGAAAGTGTACTACCTCGTTCTGTTACCGGTTCATCAAAGCCGCCCGGCATCTTCCTAATAAAAGAATCCGCGTTTACAATACAGGCGGCGCGCTCGATTTCCTCCCGCGATATGTCCGCATTGTCCAGCGAGATATTTCCCTTGATGTCACCCGTAAAGATGAACACATCCTGCTGCACCTGGCCAATTGCGTGCCGCAGGGCATCTTTGTCAATCTCTTTGATATTTACACCGTCAATCAGAATCTCCCCCCGCTGGACATCATAATAACGCCCGATCAGGTTCAGTATCGAGGACTTCCCCGCACCGGTCGCCCCGACAAATGCTACCTTCTGTCCCGGCTCAATACAAAAGCTCACATCCTTTAAGATATAGTCGTCCTTCTCATAAGCAAACCAGACATGCCGAAACTCGATCCTGCCCCGGATCTCAACCGCCCTGGGATTTGCGGGGTTCACAATCTCCGGTTTTTCGTCTAGGATCGAAAAGAGCTTCTCTGCGGACGCAAGGGAGGACTGCAGCGTGCCGAACTGCTCCGCAAGCTCCTGAATCGGCTCAAAAAAGGAGCTGATATAGTTGATAAATACAAACAGCGTTCCCAAAGAGACTGTCCCCGCCAGCACGGACGCGCTTCCCTGCCCGATGACAATGACCATCGCAAAGACGGACAGCATGTAAATTGACGGGCGGAAGATGGCAAAAGTCATGACCTCTCGCCAGTTCGCCCGGAAAAGCTGCGCACTCTTATATTCAAACTCCTGGTATTTCTCCTTTTCCCGCGCAAAGATCTGTATCAGCCTCATGCCAGATATATGCTCGGACAGAAACGTGTTCAGCTCCGTGATGCGCGTCCTTGTCAGCCGGTACGCCTTTCTGGACATATAGCGGAAAAAGAAGGTCAGCCCTGTCACAAACGGGATCAGAATAAAGGAATACAGTGCCATGCGCACATTAATTGAGAGCATCACGACCGCAAAACCAATGATTTTAACCGAGTTCTTAAACAGCTTTGCCAGAATCTGTGAAAACAGCTCATTGACTGCCTCCGTGTCGTTTGACACCCTGGTCACAAGCTTTCCGACCGGCTGTGTGTTAAAAAAATTGACGGACAGACTGTGAATGTGCGCAAAGACTTCCTCTCGCATTCTGTAGATAATGGACTGCCCGACATTCTGCAGAATCCATGTGTTGGACGCATTGAACACAAAACCCAGCAGAAGCATCAGCGCGTACAGTCCCCCGGCACGCAAAATCCCATTGAACGCCTCCTCCATGCCAAGGTTTACGCCCGGCTGCCCATAACTGCCAATATAATTGTCAATGGCATTTCCGATAATGATTGGCTTGTAGAGCTCCACGCCAATCAGCGCGACGACAAGCACTGAGGAGAAAAGCATCATCCATCTATGCGGTTTTAAATAACCCAACAGCCGTTTCATTTGATTTCACCCTTTCCTGAAATGCACTACTGTAAATTTTTCCAGACACAACAGCTTATAAAACTACCCAAAGCCTGTATACTAATCTCATATAATACATACTTTCGCACGATCTAGTTCAAAAGTGTATTTATTTCAAGAGTGCATCTGCATCTCTGATATCGCGAGACTTTTCGCCGCCTCGAGCTGCTGCTTCTCAAACATGTCCTTATAGATTCCGCCAAGTGCCATCAGCTCCCTATGGCTGCCGCACTCCTTCGCCTCCCCATCCTCAAGCACGAGAATCACGTCGGCATTCTGTATCGTGGAAATGCGGTGCGCAATCAGGATCGTCGTCTTTCCCTGCCTATTTTTCTTCAGGTTTTTAAGGATCTGCTCCTCCGTGTCTGTGTCCACCGCCGAGAGCGCATCATCGAGAATCAGAATCGGCGCGTCCTTCTTGATCGCCCGCGCAATGGAGCTTCTCTGCTTCTGACCACCGGACAGGGTAACGCCCCGCTCCCCCACGACTGTATCATATCCGTCGGGAAACGCAATTATATTGTCATGAATGCAGGCGGTCTTTGTCGCCCTGATAATCTCGTCCATCTCCTCATTGTCTGTGCCAAATGCAATATTTGATTTCAGTGTATCGGAAAACAGGAAATTGTCCTGCGGCACATATGCGATATTTTCACGCAGCGTTTTCAGCGGAATGCTGTTGATATCCCGCCCGTCAATCAGAATCATGCCCGGCTTGACATCATAGAGATGCAGCAGCAGATTGACGAGCGTTGATTTGCCGTTTCCTGTGCGCCCGATGACAGCGAGCGTCGTTCCGGCTTCGATCTCAAGGCTGATGTCCCTTAAGGTCGGCTCACTGTGCCCCCTGTGGATAAAGGTAAGATGTCGCAGGCGGATATCGCCCTTAATCCGGTTTATATTGGCTATGTCCTCCCTGTCGGCAATCTCCGGCTTTTCCTCAAATACTTCCTGTATACGCCGGATTCCCGCGCCGCCCTGCGAGAACATATTGATCGCCTCTCCGCAGGCAAGCATCGGCCATACAAGCATGGTGATATACTGGTTAAACGCGACAAAACGTCCAATCGTAATCTCACCGGACAGCGCAAGATAACCGCCATACAAGAGTGTAAGCAAACTGCTGATGCCGATTACCACGTCTAACAGCGGAATGACAATCGATTCCATCTGGGCAATCCGCAGGTTCTTCTTCTTTGCATTGGCGTTTGCTTTCGCGAACGCCTTAATCTGCGACCGCTCGCGCACAAAGGCCTTCACGACGCGCACACCTGAAAAGCTCTCCTGCACAAAATCTGTGAGTTCAGACACGGCCTCCTGCCGCTCCAGATAGCGCTTCTGCATGATTTTGCCATAATACAGTTCCCCGAAAGCAATAAAAATCATCGGAATGATGGCGATAAGCGTCAATTTCATATTGACATAGACCATCATCTGCCCAATCACCATCACGGTCATAACCACCGCATCAAATGCCGCAATGACTGCCGGGCCAATTGCCATGCGCACCGCGTTCAAGTCGCTTGTAAAGCGTGTCATGAGATCGCCGGTCTTGTGCTCATTGTAGTATTCCACATCCAGCGTCTCCAGATGCGCAAACATATTGTCGCGGATTTCATGCTCAATTGACCGCGATGCCCCAAAAATAAAATAGCGCCACAAAAAACGCCCCACCGCCAGCGTCAGGCCGATTCCCAGAATGATACCAATATTGCGGAGCACGCCGTCCATGTCCAGCGTGTGCGCGGCGAGGCCGTCCGTGATGATGCCTGTCACTTTTGGAATGTAGAGATTGGCGAAATCAAGTACGAATAACGTAATGATTCCGCCGATGTACTGCCACTTGTGCCGCTTTATATACTGCCAGATAAACCGAAACTGTTCCATGTTTCCAATCAATATCCTTTCGCTTCATACCTGTAAATTGTCTTGAAAAACGCGCGCCTGTTCCCTGACCCGGACAGGCCAGAACCCAAATGCGCCCCGCAAACTGCTTATAACCGACGCCGGGCCTCAACAGCTGTAACAAATGCTCATTTTGCACCCGCGTAATGATTCTATAACTGTAGGCCGTCTATTTCTGCCTGATTTCTTCAATGAAATTATAAATCACCCGTTTCTTAATCATCAGCAAAATCCCAATTCCAATAAGAACTGCGGCCGCCGTACTCACAATTAACGGATGATAAGTCTCACAAAACACCGCCAAAAATTTCGTCACATCATCATTGACCGGTGCATTCCCCAGCATATACACAAACGGAATGATAACCCATGCAAGTGCTGAACCGAGCGCAACAATAACAGCCATATAAGAAAAAATCCGATAGAATGATTTTGTGCTGCCACTTTGGTAAAACAAGAGATATAAATATGTAATAATCAACGGAAACAATGCACCATTTGCGTTCATAAACATATCCGATAATTCCGTATATTTACCGCCAACAGCACTCACATGCGCTGTAAATACACTAAAATCCGTTATTGTTGCCCCTGCCGCCAGCATAACTATTGTATGACCAGCTTCATGTAAAAAAATGTATAAAAAAACCGATATTGCCGCAGACACCAAGACATATCCTATGCTTCTTATTTTCTTATTCATCCGTTTATACCTCTGCAAACTTTAATTTTCTGATAAACAGTTTATCTGCCACACACAGTGCGTTGCAATTGTCCCTAATGCGGCTCTATCTTTCTGACCGCAGCAGGGCATACATTTTCATATCTGTAACCTTTCCATTTTTGACCGCGTTGCTTCTCAGTGTGCCCTCGTACTGAAATCCTGCTTTTTCAAGCACCCTGCATGATGCTGTATTATATGCAAACGGCTCCGCATAGATGCGCAGGATATCACTCTTATCAAAGACATGCGCACAGGTCTGTCGCACCGCCTCTGTCATAATCCCCTGGCCCCAGTGCGTTTCCGCAACATAATACCCCATCTCAGCTGTCTGCCTGTGAATGTTTCCCTGACGAAAAACGCCGATGCTGCCAACGGCCCTGTCATCTACCGTGATCGCAAAGGCAAACGTGTCATTTTCATCTGCGGCAAGCATGGCCGAGATATAGTCTGCCGCGTCCTGCTCTGTGTATGGATATGGCAGCCCATCCCGCAGATTGTCCTGCACCTTTTTGTTGGAAAGCGCAGCCGCCAGATTCGCCGCGTCGGATAATTTCCACTTTCTAATTTTGCAAATCATTTTTTCACCCCTCATTTTTCGTCACAGCTTTTTATCGCTATTCCATTTATAATAATATAATTATATCATACAACGAATCAGACCACAACGATTCATGTTTGAATTATCGTTCTTCTGCCCCATATCTTAAAGACCAAATTCTCTCTCCAGATACTTGGCAACCCCATCATTATTGTTGCTTTCTACAATTTCATCCGCAATATCCCTAATCATAGGAATCGCATTGCCCACCGCGACTCCCCGCCCGCAATATTTTAGTACCTCATAGTCATTCTCATCATCGCCAAAGGCTGTCATACCCGCAGAGATCTTGTAGATAGACTCTTTCACCCCCTTTTCAAAGTTCCCTGAACAACGCCACTTTTCGTCTATACCCGGCTTCGAACAAAGCAATTTCTGGCCAATACTTACCACAAAATCAGCACCTGCTTTTTCCTGACAGTGCCTCGATCATTCCCGCACTCTGCCCCTGTTCCATTGTGCAGCCATATATCATTTCCGTGTGATGGTATATCTGTGTTCCATCTGCCAAGATTGCGTAATCGGGTTTGGTTTGATCCGGATATTTTTCTGCCTTAAACCAAAACCTGGCTGTTGCCACGATCACCACGATTCCTTTTTCTTTGCATCGCCGCAGCATTTCTAATGTGTACGCTGAAATACTTTTGTCCGTATGCAGAAGTGTTCCATCCAAATCCAGTATAATTGCCTTTTGGGCACTTTGTCCCGCCTGCCGGATCTCCATGCCTGCTCCCTCCCTGTTTAAGTAGATTGTTCCACATTATACTCCATCTTCCCGGCCATTTCAAGCCAATTGGGCAATCAAGTAGGGGAATGACCTTCTCCCCTACTCGCTGCGCCGGGTGCGTGCAGCAAAGCTGCAAAATTCCATACGCACTCATGTGCATAAAAAGCGCACCCTCACATCAAGCCAGCTGCCGGTTCCGCATACGGCCGGAATACCTACTTGTCAAACAGCGAACCTGTGCTACTGTGCGTACTGCCATCGTCCTCCGTATACGTCAGAATAAAGCGCGGTTCGCGCTCTGTACAGCGCGTAAACCGCATCAGTATCTCCGAAACATCAAGCTTAGTCTCTATCCCCAAGCCCTTTACCAGTCTCTTCTGGTCCTCTAGCTGTCTGTCCCACTCCTCTTCGTCTTCCTCCTTGTGCTCTGCAAAGATATCTTCCACATATTCAGCGAGAAGCTCCATATCATGGTACGCACCCTCATATACATAGTCAAGCCAATATGGAAAACGAATCACGAGCGCAAAAAAATCCTGCAGGCTGTCCGCAATTCTTCCGCAGGCGCCCTCGCTTCCCCAATATCCTACTGAACCGTCCTCCAGCAGAATATATTCACTTCCCGTCCCTTCCATTGCAAATGTTTTTCCGGACATATTGTAGGTTACATGCCCAAATTCGTCCTGCGGCATTTTAAATTCGGGAAGAATCTCCACGTCACAGACATCGCATAATAACTCTGCCAGGTCCGCATCCTCTCGCAGCTTTTGGATAAAATCCATAGATCAACACCTCCGTTTTTTCTGGTATCGTGTTACTGGTTACAACAAAAGTGTATCACAAATTTAGGCGTGGATGAGCTCATTTAAATATGAAACCAGCGCATCAACCTGCAGAGTCCTCTGCTGCATGGTATCCCTGTCCCTGACAGTGACGGTTCCCTTTTCCAGCGTATCATCATCGACCGTGACCGCAACCGGAACCCCGATAGCGTCACCGCGGCGGTATCGCTTGCCGATGCTTCCCGAATCATCATACTGTACCATAAAGTGCCTGCGAAGCTGCCCGCAGAGTTCCATTGCCCGGCTGGCATGGCGCTTTTTTATCAGGGGCAGCACCACCGCCTTGACCGGTGCCAGAAAAGGTTTGATGTGCAAAACCGTCCTCGTGTCGTTTTGACCAATAACTTCCTCGCGCAGTCCCTCAAACAATATGGCCAGCACGATGCGGTCAACACCGTAAGTGGACTCAATGATATATGGGATATATTTTGTGTGGGCGTCCTCGTCGAAATATTCCATTGATCTTCCCGAATATTCCTGATGGCGCCGCAGGTCAAAATCAGTGCGGTTATGCGTACCGTTGATCTCTCCCCAGCCAAACGGAAACATATATTCGATATCACAGGCCTCCTTTGCATAGTGCGCAAGCTTCTCATGATCATGAAACCGCAGCTTTTCCGGAGACAGTCCCAGATATTCAAAGAACGATTTTCCATAGTCTTTAAAATGCTGATACCAGGTGCTGTCCTCCCCTTCTTTACAAAAAGTCTGATACTCCATCTGTTCAAACTCAATTGTGCGGAATGTGAAATTTTTGGGGTGATTTCATTGCGGAATGCCTTTCCGATCTGCCCGATGCCAAACGGCAGCTTTGTCCGCATGGAGCGCAGGACATTCAGATAGTTTACATACTCCCCCTGTGCATTTTCCGGCCGCAGATAGATTGTGTCCGCGCTGTCATTTGTCGCCCCACGCCGCGTCTCAAACATCAGGTTAAACTGCCGGATATCCGTAAAATCGGATTTGCCGCACACGGGACACGGCACCTTCCTGGCGCGGATATAGGCAAGCATTTCCTCCTGTGTCATGGCATCGACAGGAGCTGCGGTATCGTACTCCTGTATCAGATTGTCCGCACGGTGCCTGGTCTTGCACGCCCTGCAGTCCAAAAGCGGATCGGTAAAGCCTGCCAGATGTCCGCTCGCCTCCCAGACTTTTGGGTTCATCAGGATATCCGCGTCCAGCTCATAACTGTTTTCCCGCAGCTGTATAAAGAAATACCGCCACGCGTCCTTGATCTGGTTTTTCAGCCGCGTTCCCAGCGGACCGTAATCCCATGTGTTTGCCAATCCCCCATAGATTCCGCTTCCCTGATAGATGAATCCGTACTGATTGCAGTAGGACACCATCTCCTCCATTGTAAATGTTTTTGTTTCCATCTTTTTCTCCTTTCATTTTATCGTGCCTTTTTATATTTATATACTCTGTATAGGTAATGTTATCACCCATGTATCATCAGGCAGGAAGGACTTTCCCTACTCTCGCGCCGTACAATCGAGTAGGGGAATGACCTTCTCCACTACTCTGCACGGGGCTGCCAATCGAGTAGGGGAATGACCTTCTCCACTACTCGCCGCGCGCCCCGTGCGCCGCCTTAGCGGCATATTTCCATGTGCAAAACTCTCATAAATGGTTTTGCACATTGTGCACGGGGCTGCGCATAAAAAAGCCCTAAGTATACTCTCATATACTTAGGGCGAATAAACAGCCGCGGTTCCACCTAATTTCAGATCTGAAATCTGCACTCTTCATGGTACGGATCAAAATAATCTTATACCACATTCCTTTTAACGGTGGAATCTCCGTCGGATACTACTATACTGCATCGTTCGTTCCGCTGCTCCAAGACGCCTTCCATGTACTTTTCATAAGGATTCACACCGAGAAACCGTAAGTTCCTTTTATCCTCTCTCTGAAATCCAAGACACATGTACTCCTTCTTTTCTTTGCATTTCCATTATAATTGCATTTATTATATATGACACGCGCCAATATTGTCAAGCAATTTTTTGCTGTGTTATTGCTGTATCATGCTCTCAAAATAGGCTTTTTTATTCCTGATTTCATCCTGCTTTTCCTTTGGCAGCAGTGCAAATATCTCCTCATACTCAAGTTCTTCAAGTGCAGTTCCGTACACCGCAGCCAATACCTGCTCCTCAAACCAGTCCTGCCACAGCGCTTCAAACAGTCTGCTGCTGTCCGTAAATGTTGACAGGAGCTCAAAACCATGTGGCTCCCTGTAATACTGCAGCTTCACAAACCCATACCTTCCAGCATCTACCACAACCACATCCGTCAATTCATACATTTCTGAAAATGCAGCGGCCACCCGGCGACATTTCTTTCGCTCCTCCATTGAAATATAGCTTTTCTCCTCCATAATACCTCCACAAATTATTTCATCCTTCCTGTTCCATTATTCCTGTCATTGCATGATTTCAGTCATCATCTGATTCATTTTTTTACTGCTATTCCTGTCATTTCGTGATCCCATTCATCATTTGAGACGTTCTTTACAGTATATTCTCTTTTACGAAGATATTCAAGTATTAGAATATAATTTATCCTAAAGTTAATACTAAGAATCTGAACAGTTTTCACGAAAAAGGAGATGCTTGATATGGTTGTCTACTCACCGTTTTGGGAAACACTGGAAAAGTCTAATGAAAGCTGGTATTCTCTGACGAAAAACCATCATATGTCAAACAGCACGCTTCACCGCCTGAAACACAACAAGGATGTATCCACCAAGACTTTAAACGACCTGTGCCGGATCCTGGACTGCCAGATCAAAGACCTCGTTCTGTATGTCCCATCCGACAGCGACCAGAAGCTGTAATAGATGCTACACCCGTCAGCCTTTGCTGACATTTTTCCTTTGGGTGCCCGTGTGCTTAAAAAGGACAGCTTTTCGCTGTCCTTTTTTACCGGAATTAAAACTTGATGAATGAACGCTTCATTTGACAGACACTCTGTGGTAGTCCGTCACATCGCTGCCCAATTGATCATACAGCTCTTCGACTGAGATCTCCCCATGCTGGATTGCGAGCAGTTCAGCGTTGGTCGCCCCGATAAACGAGACAAATTCAACCGTTCCATTTGGTGTCTCTATCGTCCGCAGCTCATTGTCCGGTATCGTGATGAACCCTGTAATATTGGATTCCTGCTTCGAATCGATTCCCTTTGTCTGCCCTGTATACAGATATTCATAAGCCAAAAACAGTTCATCCTTCATAAAAGTTATCCGCGCGATCGTCTGCAGGATATTGCAGATATTGCAGAGCTCTCCCTCCTCGTCCTCGTAAGCTTCCTTTTTTAATTTGAATGTAAACTCCATTCCATAACCGCTGTACTGCGCATCCTCTGATTCTTTTTCATACAGCTCCGACATGCCAAATGTCACAAAATGCCAGTAATCCCCGCCATCATAGATGCTGATGCCGTCAAGGGGATCCTTTCCACCCAAAGCCCATTTGATCAGTGTCCCGTAATGCTTTGGATTTTTCTGGTCAGGATAAACCCTCTCGCATTCTGCGGTTATCGCGTCCCACCCTAATGACTGCACTTCTTCATTTTCACTGTTGTCATCCTGCTTCATATTAAACTCCCTCACCTTTAACAATTGCCCGATACCGATACGAAACTGCACTCTCACCGCCGCACCTCTTGTTTGCAAACTTACGTTTGGTATTCTAATGCGCACTCAAGTCTCTTCCTGAAACTCCTCTCAGTCGAGTTTCAGGATCAGTCCCAGGAGACGCTTTGCGCAGATTTCCATATCCGCACGTGCAAGGATTCCTTTTTCCAAAGCTTCCATCAGGCGCTCCGGGAAACCGGTCGCCATCTTGATGTCATTTCCGGCCTTGACCTCCTTGTAGTGCTCTCCGTTTGTCCACCAGTCTGTCGTCACCATGCCGTCAAATCCCCACTCACCGCGCAGAATATCCTCTAACAGCTCCCTGTTCTCGGAAGCTCTGTGCCCGTTTATGATATTGTAGGCGGACATGATCGACCACGGTTTTGCCTCCTTCACGATGATCTCAAACGCTTTTAGGTAAATCTCCCTGACAGCGCGCTCGGACGCACGCGAATCACTGTTCTTGCGGTTTGTCTCCTTGTTGTTGAGCGCAAAGTGCTTTACGGACGCACCGACGTGGTTGCTCTGGATTCCGCGCACCATCGCCGCCGCAAGCTTTCCTGCAAGGAACGGGTCCTCCGAGTAGTACTCGAAATTCCGCCCGCACAGGGGGCTTCTGTGGATATTGACAGCCGGCGTCAGCCACACCGCGATATTGTTCTCCTTGACCTCCGCGCCGCCGGCCTCACCGACACGCTCCACAAGCGCTGCATTCCACGAGCAAGCTAGCTGTGTCGCACAGGGCCATGCTGTGGTATACACGCTGCACTCCGGCGCAATGCGAAGTCCCGCAGGCCCGTCGGCCGTCATGATGTTCGGCACACCATAATCGGGCAGGTTTCCCCAGCCAAATGTGTTTGCCACACCTGTGTTTGGCTGTCCTCCCAGCAGATGTGCGAGATCCTCGTCTGACAGCTGTGCCACAAATTCGTCCAGCGTAATTGTTCCCTCTGCCACTTCCCGCAGGAAATGGTGCTGCTGTGCCGCTGTATTTGCCCACAAGTGATACCGTTTCCCGGCCCTCGCCGCAGGCGCAAAACCGTCAGCCTCTTCCACCTTCAACGGAACCAGCTCATTGGCATCGGTGTCAACAGGCTCCCCAAGCGGCAAGTCCTCATAGCTCCCGTCCGCAAGCATTCTCTTTTTGAGGCTTGACGGCGCGCACTTTCTGGAGAGCTGCTTCACCACCGTGTCCTCTGTGACTTCATACTGATATGACAGCTCTACCACGTCACGCACCGACACGCCGACAAAGAAACCGTACACACCCTTTTCCAGCACATAAGCAGATTCTTTGATCTTGCCCAGATCATCATACGATGCCATCTCATCGACACGCCACGACAGGACGATGCTCTGGCTCTCGCCCGTCTGCAGCAGCCGCGTCTTCTGAAATGCCGCAAGCTGTCTTGCCGGTTTGCCAAGCTTTCCCTGCGGCGCGCTAAAATAAGCCTGGACTACCTCTTTGCCGGCGCGCTTTCCGATATTTGTGACCACGACAGGCACGTAGATGCTGCCGTCCTCCTCGTAGGCCGCACCCGCAGTCAGGGAGAAATCGGTGTAGGATAAGCCAAAACCAAACGGATAATTGACTTTTTTGTCCGCACCGGGAATCGTCTCAAAATAGCGGTATCCCACATAGATATCCTCGACGTAATCCACGAAGCGCTCCGACTCATGGAAGCCCTCTGTGGATGGGTAGTCTGAAAGCTCCCGCGCGAACGTATCCACCAGCTTTCCGCTGGGATTGCCCTCTCCCGTCAGCAGCTCCGCCGCCGCAAGTCCTCCCTCGATGCCGCCCTGCCATGCCATCAGCACGGCCCCAATCCGGTCGTCGTCATGGAACCAGCAGGAGTCCACCATGCCGCCCACGTTCATGACAACGATCACTTTCTCAAAATTCGACTTGACGATGTCCACCATCGCCTGCTCCGCGTGCGTCAAATTAAAATCCCCGTTCTCAAAAATCTCGGCAGACCGTTTTGCCATCGCATCCTCACCGATAAAGAGATTCTTATTCTCGGTGTCCACAATGCTCTTTCTGTCCCAGCCCTCGCCGGAAAAACGGCAGATCGTAATGATCGCGGTGTCCGTGTAGGCCCTCGCCTTCTTTAGCAGCTTGGCGGGAACCTCCGGCTCGATCGTCATACCGGGAACCCTGCCCTGCTGGTACTGCGCCTTCACGTCATCGCGGTAAAACGCGGAGAGCTCCTCGAACACGCTCACCTTATCCTTGAGCAGCGTAAGCCCTTCATACAGATTGCGCGCGTAGGAAACCGTCACTTCCCCGCTCCCGCCGCCTCCGCGCACATAGTCAAAGCTCGCTTTCCCGAAAAGCGCCACCTTGCTCCCCTTCGCGAGCGGGAGCAGTTCCCTGTCATTTTTCAGGAGTACCATGCCCTCCTTTGCCGCCTCTTTTGAGAGCGCGATGTGCGCCTTGCACGCCGTCACCTTCTCGCCGTTCTCCCCGAGTGGAATGTTTGGCTGATACATCACCCTTGTCCATTTTTGCATTTGTTGTTCCTCCTTATTTTTTCCCCTTTCAAGCAGTTTGCCTCTAAATTTATTACCCGGAAACCAAGTCGCTTACCCATCGTAAATCTATTGGTTCTTTTTTACCGAAACTGCCTGAAACAGATTTTTTTTATAACAATTCATTTCATAATTCAACAGAGCCAGAACAGGATTGCCATTCCCTTTTCCACTGCCTGGTTAAAATACTCCCTAATCTCGACCAGATAAGAATATATGTACTCATAAAAATCTTCGGCTTCTGAATCAGGCTCGTCTTCCAGAAGCGGATATACTTTGTTCGCCCGCATCTCCTTAAAATCATACATGCTTTTCAGTGTGTCGTCATCGAATGTATTCAGAAAGTCAGACGCCTCCCTCACCTGCTGTGCCGTAAGACCATAAGAAACCATATCCGACGCTTCATTTTCCACCTCATTTTCATCCCTGAGAGGGACAACATAGCCCCCGGGCGGATCGCCGTTTTCAACCCCCCTGCAAAATAAATAATGAATCGGCTGATAGGTTTTATCAATATCCAGCGCCTGGGCGTCCACCTTCTCCATGTAAAATAATCCCTTCTCACCATTGAGAACCTGTGTTAACTCTGTGTCTGGAACCATAATATAACTTCCACGTATCCCCATATCTTCGTCTCCTTATAAACTGTTTCACACACGCTACTCCCAGCTGCCCGCCTCATCGGGCGTACAAATCAGGATGGTAATATCCATGATTTCACACGATCCAACCAAAACGCCGAATCTATATATCCACTAATGCACCTATTGTCCAACAGAAGCACCAATTCCACATGTACTATTAATGCACTTATTATCTCATCAGAAACATCGAATCCACATGTGCCTTTGATGCACTATTATCTCATCAGAAACACCGAATCCGCATTTGATTTTATGCATTTATTGTCCAACAGAAGCACCAATTCCGCACATGCCGCCGATGCACCTATTCTACCATAGTTCCAGAAAGATTGAAATACACATTTCCTGCTATTTTTCTTTTATAAATCCCTTCGTCCGCCACTTCCCCGACTGCCACCGCAGGAACATGCACACCGCGCGCACGCACTCGTCGCACGCCATTCCTATGTACGCCCCCACTGCCAGAAGATTCAGATGGATTCCAAAAAACCACGTGCCGCCCACCATGCAGATATACATGAAAATCACACCGATAATCGTCGTAAACAGCGCGTCGCCGCTTGTCTTGAGCGCCTGCCCAAACACCAGATTCGTCACGCGCCCCACCTCGAGCGCAATATCAATTGTCAGGAGCGTTCTGACCAGCATGACCATCTCCACATCGTCCGTAAACAGCCGGATCAGAAAACCAGAACACAGGACAAACGCCGTCTCAAGCCCTGCCGCCACACAGATTCCAATGCCTGCCGCCTTCTTCGTTCCACGGTCGCACGCCTCATAGTCCCCTTCGCCAATCCGCCATCCTGTCATGATGGCGTTTGCCTGTGCCAGCGCCGCGCCTGCGCAATATGAAAAATTAGCGATCTGCGCCGCATACGCCCTCGCGGTCACATTGAACCCGTTTTCGTCCATCTGGTTCAGAAAGCGGATTGTGAGCGTCATCGCCACATTGTAGAGCGCTGTCTCCATCGCGGAGGGCAGTCCCACCTTGATGATCTGCACAAAGACTTCCCTGTTTTTCATTCGTTCCGGATCTTCCTTTGCCTTGACCAACAGTTTTGAGACCACCATCACGATGATTAAATTCACAACCCTCGATATCACCGTCGCCGCCGCGACACCCGCCACTCCAAAATGAAATACAAACAGGAATACCGCATTCAGACACAGGTTCAGCACATTTGCGGCAACCGTGGCTGCCAGCGGCTGTTTCGTATGTCCAAACGCCCGCAGATAGCTGGAAAAAATCGGAATCAGCGCGTTCAGAAAGCACGCGCCGCCCACAATTTTCAGATAGGTCTTTGCATACTCCATCAGCAGCGGCGCCACGCCCACGATCTCTAAAATGCGCTCCGAAAAGACATACAAAAACACAGAGAGCAGCACGCCGATCACAGCGTTGAAAACCGCCCCAAGCTGCCTTGCCTGATAGGCGACGCCAAATCGTTTCGCCCCGATGTACTGCGTCATCACCGCGATCATTCCCGAGGTGACGACATGAAACATGATGATAAAAATGCTGATATACGTATTGGCCGTTCCGACCGCGCCGACTGCGCTGTCCCCCACTGTGGAGAGCATGATCGTGTCCACCATTCCAGCCAGCATCATAAACAGCGTTTCCAGCGCAATGGGTATATATAATTTCATAAACGGTTTCATAAGCTGCAATGCCCCTCTTTCCCCAGACCTGTCTTGTCTTTTCATATCTTATCTCTTCTGCACAAGTGTATCCCTTGTCATGGTCTGTACATATGTATTGTACGCTTATATCCGCTATCATTCTTGTAAAATAATCCTTCTTTTTTGACACAATCCTATTTTTGTATCGCTTTTATTGCATACCGCTTCTCATTGCTTACCACTTCTAATCGCATACCGTTTCTATTTGTTTCCGTCTTCCAAAGGAATCCAATACCGTCTGACGAAACAGCCATCGACTTCTACGCTTTTCTCGTAGACACCGCCGTTTGCCATAATCACCCTCCGGCTTGCCACATTGTCCTCATCGCAGGTGATCATGACCTTATGTATGCCCAATTCCCTGCAGTGCCCAAGATTCTGCCGCACCATTTCCTTCGCATAACCTTTTCCCCTCTCTGATGGCCGTACAGAGTATCCCATATGACCGCCCCATGTTCCCAATATGGGATGATCGATATGATGGCGCAGATCGATTACCCCGACAATTTTGTTGTCACGCTCCCGCACCGCGATATACATATTTGATGGAACCTTATCCTTTGGGCATGTCTCGGTCTTTTGATACCGGTGAACCGTGTCAATCCATTCCTGGACAGACGCGCACCGCTCCAGATCCCCGCACCCGGCAAACGAATCCTGATCACCTGACTCGATGATTTCCTGGCGAAGCTGCCAGATATCCTTCTCATACGCCATTGTCGGCTCGATTAACTTGATTTCGCTCATTTTTTCCCTTTCATTACTCACCACGTATAATCCATCTGCCCGTGCGTCTGCCATTTTCCCGTTCTATCAGGCCTTTTTCCTGCATCTCAATCGTTCTTCGTTTGATTGTTCTCTCTCTGACCTTTGCCGTCGCAAGCAGGTACGCCGATGTCGTAATACATCCTGTAATCCTATTGCCGTCTGCCAGATTTTACTTTTTTCAGCCTGTTCAGGCTCCCCCTGCTTGATATATTCCTCCAATTCAATGTACTGTCTCCTGTCACCCGACATCGCTATTCCCTCTCAAATCCCTGCATTTTCCTTTATCTCCCACCGCATTGCGCCTTTCCACAATACCTTTTCGAGCTCATACCGCTCCATTACCTCCTCCCGCAGGTACACCTGATCCCAGCCGCCCCAAAACCGTTCAATGTCCTGGGCGTCGAAAAATCTCTTATACCTTCCGTCGTCGGTCTCATATAAATGATGCTCAACCTCCCGGCCCTCTCCGGCGCCGTAATTGACATCCCGCACGGAATTGACCCTGAAAAGCAGCAGCCCGCCAGGTCTTAACACCCTTTTGATCTCGTCCAGAATCTCAAGGGTTTTCTGCGCCGTGAAATAATGCAGCGACAGGTCGCAGACCACCAGCTCCGTGAAGGTATTTTCAAACGGCAGCCCTTTTGTCATGTCTAAGCACACAGCCCTTTCAACCTCCGGAAAATTCTTTCGTATATTCCGGATCGCGTTTTTCGCATAATCGCAGGCGATCACCCTTTTTCCGCGCTCGAGCAGATATCGTGTGTCATTGCCACTGCCGCAGCCCAGGTCAAGGATCGCTGTCTGACAGTTGTTGATTGCATCCTGAAATGTGTCCAGCCAGTCGTCATATTGAATCCGGTCTCTTTCATAGTCGCTGTGTATCGCGTTCCATCTCTCCCGCGCTTTTGCATTCGCCTGCTCCATCTTATCCGCGCTGTGTTTCGCGTTCCATCTCTCCCGTGCCTTTGCATCCGTCTGTTCCATCTCATCCGCGCTGTGTTTCGCGTCCCATCTCTCCCGCGCCTTTGCATTCACCTGTTCCATCTCATCCGCGCTGTGTTTCGCGTTCCATCTCTCCCGTGCCTTTGCATCCGTCTGTTCTTCCACGCCAAGCCGCCGCCTGTCCAGAAATTCGTACACCGACGACGCATCTTCTTTTGACTGGTAAAAACAGATTTCATCATACGGCGTCAGATGCGCCCGCCAGTTTTCAATTCCTTCCAGAAACACCCTCATGTTGCAGGCAATGAGAAATGTCTTTTTATCAGAAGTAATATAACAGATTGGCGCATCGCCGTCCAAATCACTTAGCGCCCCAACCGTGGCAATATACCCATTTTGGCTGTCCACCGCCATGATGTCAACGCGGGGAACCGTGTAGAAATCCACCTCCACGCGCATGTCATCAAATATAAAATGCACATCATGCGCATCCGCCAGCCTTTCATATTCCGCATTCCGCGCGGAAACCGGCATGGAATAAACCGTCGCCCCCGCCTGAATGATTGCTGTGTCTTTCATAAAGTATGCCGTACAGCCCTGATTGTCTGTCATATCAATATAAAGCTTTCTCATCTCGATCCCCTGTTCTTTTTTACTTGCTTTTTCCAGCGGTTATAAGCCGAAGCTGTCCATCAGAAAAATTTTGCCTGTAACATTGCATCATATATTCAGATATGTTTTTAACATTATATTTCATCTCCGAAAATATCTCAACTATTCTGCCACAATTTATTTCCCCATGCGCACACGCTGTTACTGTTCGCTCCGTTCCCGGTAGTAGTTAAAATCCATGCGAAAATTGCACTACGAAATGATACGAGTAAAAGATCTCATTGTTCATCAGCGCATGAAAGTCCATAAACAGATATTCACAACCCCCTGTCAGCAGATCCGGTGTAAACACGTCCAGCTTTTTGTTCAGACAGATTTAACACAGCATTTTATCCCTGATGTGTTCCACAAATTCACTCTGGCTCTGATTGTCACCCTTCTCGCAAGTCTCCCTAACTGCGCCGTCTGCCAAGAAGAAGATTTTGCGGCAGTAGCTTGCGACAATCGGATCATGCGTCACTATCACAATGGCTTTGCGGCTGTCCTGGTTGATCCTTGCAAAACAGTCCATAATATTGCGTGCTGAGGACAGATCGAGATTTCCTGTCGGTTCATCTGCCAGAATGATATCCGGATCGTTGGACATGGCCCGCGCAATTGCCACACGCTGTTTTTCACCGCCCGAGAGCTCATACGGGTATTTCTTCAAGATGCCTGTCAGCTCCAGTATCCGCGCATTTTTGTCCACGACAATCCTCATATCCTTGTATTTTGTATGGGCAAGCACCATCGGGAGCATGATGTTTTCCTCCACGGACAGTTTGTCCATCAGCTGAAAGTCCTGAAACACAAAACCAATCTGGTTTTGCCGGAGCTGGGCAAGCGCTTCTTCCCCAAGCCTGCGCACCTCCATGTCACCATAATAAATTTTTCCCCGTGTTGGCTGGTCGAGCGTTCCCATGATTTTTAACAGCGTTGTCTTGCCGCTGCCGGAACGCCCCATGATGCCTGCAAAATCCCCTTTTTCAATCTGGAGGTCAATTCCCTTCAGCACCGGATACCTCCGCCCCATAACCGCGTGATGATAGCTTTTCTGCAGCCCACGTGCACTTACCAGACTCATGACCCATTCCTCCCGATTCCCTGTAAAACACCCCTCATCAGTACCCCATTTAAGACGAGAAAACCCGTCTGAAAAGGAATATAGCCGCACACATATTTCCTGATTTCCCCGTCCAGCTCCGCAAGCATATAGATACCTGACACCAGAATGGAAAGAAAAACTGGTATTGCCAACATAATCCGGTATTCTGCTGACATTGCCTTTGCGATGGCTTTTTCCGACATGCCCAACTGATACAACAGACCGTATTTCAGCCTTAACGACGGTACGTCTCCCTGTATCTTCAGCGCAAAAAGCGCAAAACCTGCAACCAGACAAAAAAGCCCCGAAAACACGCTGACAATTTTCACAAAAAGCATGTTTTCATTTGCCTCTGCCAGATATGCATACCGCCAAAAAACGTCTGTATCGCTTTCCTGTAAACGGGTTTTGTACTGTTGATATGCGTCCTGCACGTCGCCCTTTTTCGCAAGGATTGTATACCCTTCGCCTTCGCACCCTGTTATAACAGATTCTGGTAACACAGCAAACTGCCGCAAGCTGTCTGGTTTCTCCAGACCAAAAACAACCTCATCCTGTACCTTCGTGATACGCAACATGCTCCCCTGCTGTTGCTCCTGTCCGCCTGTGCTTGCCACACCCGTCTGTGCTTGCCTTGCACCTGGTCCTTCACTGACCAGTCTCATTGCTATTTCTCTAGAATCCAATTCGCTGCGAACCACACTCGCTTCTTCTCCTAAAACCTGCCCTGCACTGGCGCTTTCCCTCCAATCAAAATTCCCTGTCTCATCCAACTCAAAGCTGTCTTTTCCTATATATAAGAATCCCGTCTGCCCCGATTCATTCACGGTCGATTCATTCACCAAAATGGCTTCTGTCGCCTCCAAACCAATATCATGTGCAGTCAGCTGCCTGTAATCCCTGTCCGAAATGCACAGACATGACTGCGGATATCCCTGCAAGACGAAAATACCCTCAACTGCATGCACCTCTATCTGGCCATCTCCCAACAGCCTCCGGTATGCCTTGGCCCTGATGCCCCCGTCACGATTCTCACACACGCCCACAAAACCATAGGGATATTCCGCACTGTCCACATCTGGCTGTATCTGCGAAACCACACACCCACCCGTAAAAAACAGCACTACAAAATCCAGCACAAACATCATATAAAGCAGCCTGCAATTGCTCTTAAACTGGACGTAAAACGCGTTTAGGACAATGATATTTCTATAATAAAAATCATGAAACAGCCGAAGCAGCATTAGTATTATGCTCCCTCCATATGACAGAAGCAAGTACATTCCGACTAGACACAGTGCCATGCTGATTAGCTCATGCAGCGTATCCTTGTGCTGAAGCAATAGTATCATCGCATACACCGTCAGCCCGATTCCCCCAAAGACCAGAATGCAGCCAATCCTATGCTGACCATCTCTTCTCACCCCCCTAAGCTGCATAGCCGACAGGTTTCTTCTGGAAAAATAAATTAGAATGGCCAGATACTGTGCTGCAAACAGGCAACCCCCCATCTTTATGACTGTCATAACCAAACGCGCGACCGCAGACCACGGAAGGGCGACCGCGTACCCCGCGCTCCCAAGTACAGATAGAAACAGCGCCGAAAGAACGCCTCCCGCCAGAATCCCCGCCACAGCCGAAAAGCCATAAACCAGCAAAAACTCTGCCGTAAAAAAACAAAATACCATCCTTCTGCTACCGCCCAACATCATTAGCAAACTGTAATCTTTATTCTTAGTACGTATGTAATATCCCGTTGAATAGAGGGTAAACAACACCGAAACCGCCCCTGCTGCCAGAAAGAACACGGTACAGAGCCAGTCCATGCTACCGGCCTTCTCCCCCAGCCCATACTGCTCCTTTGCCATCAGTGCCGTCAGAAAAAAGGTTTCCAGCGCCGTTGCCAGAATCATTCCAAGCGCATAGAGCAGCATATTTTTCCTGTCTATATTTTTGCAGACCATTCTGACCAGCATAGATGTCCTCCTTCTTTGCTAAGGAATACCCTTTAGCATATCTTCCAGCATCTCCACATATTCCCTGAAATTCGTGATCCCCACCTCGGTAAGCCGATACGTGCTCTTAGGCTTCTTACCCACAAACGCTTTCACACAGCTGACATATCCCCACTCCTCGAGCTTGGACAGCTGCGCGCCCAGATTGCCCGAGGTCGCTTCTGTGTATTTTTTCAGCTCCGTAAAATCCTTCTCGCCTGTAATGAGCGCCGAGATTACGGAAAGCCTTAATTTATTGCTGAATACTTCCGGCATTGAAGAAATATCCACGTCACCGTTCTCCCTTCCGCTCAAGCTCTATCCCAAGAAGTATCATTCCAGCCGAGCTGACCGCCGCTGTCAGAAATGCATCAAAACTGACACGCATGTCATTTCCATGAAAATCCGCCACGCTGACCGCACCGCCCAACGCCGCAAGAAGCATGTAGAGCAGCACCACCGCAAACGACGCCCACAATATGACCTTATCTTGTATGATAAATCCCATGACAATGCAGCCGATCACCAGAAAGAGAAAAGTCAGAGTCTTCTGGAAAAAAAGAACGTTCTGCTCTTGAAAATATGTGCTCCGGAAAAAGAGCCGGAACACCTCCCCGCCGATTAACAAAACCCCCCATATATGAATCAAGCCAAGGCTTAGGCGGTTGTTCCAGTTTTTCATCTGGCGGCGGTAGTGCAGAAACAAAACCACATACCCCGCAGTCGAGATATAATTGCGCCCCCAGAAAACCCACCATACTGGCCAGGGGATTTGCTCCATATTCGTAATAACCCGCAGCATCACCGCATACAGCAGGTACGTCCCCGCATTGACGGCACCGATCGCAATGAAGAAATTGGCAATTCTTGAGAAATCGTTCTGCGTTCTGTCAATCACCTGCTTGATCAGGCTAACCTCCTCGATTGCCTCCGTGACATTTTGCGCCATATAATGAACCTCCTTCTAATACATAAGTGTAGGATTTCAGTACCCACCCACCAGTTGGGACTTAATCCTCCCATTGTTTAAGCTTTTTAATTAGTCTATTTTGTAGACTACTCTATATTATAGTCTTATTATGAAATTTGTCAAGAACAAAAAACAGAAAACATTTCCGGACAGCCGCCCAGCCTTAGAGCATGTCCGAAAAATGATTTCTGTATTTTTTGCTGGTATAGTATATTTACAGTCATTCATACAGACTGTATACGCCTTTCTCTTTTCTATAGGGAGTACCGTTTCTGTCTTTTGTGCATTTACACAATTTCAAAACTTCCCCGATATCCCCATCAATGCAAACGGACTGTCCTGCAATCTCACGGGGGCAGGCCGCCTCCCCGTAATTGATGCACACATAAGCAGCATTTGGGTTTTCCGCCGTCATCCGCCAGAAGGGATATTTGATAATACCAGGTGTATTCCCGCCAACCCCCAATTCAAGATATACGATTTTCAACCCTTCATGACAGGATATAAAATCCTGATATCGCTTTGCAGCCATATGCCATCCATTATCTTCAACAAAGGTATTGTCTGCCCGCAAATTCATTGACATGGGCGCACCGCAGACGGGACAATGCGGAATTAACGCAGATGGAATACGCATATTTTCCTGTTCGGCAACCATTTTCCTGACGAGGCTCTCGTTATCATAGGTCTGGTCATGGCAGGGCCTTGAACATTGCCATAAACCATAATCGCCCTGCGTATAAAACAGCCTGCTTTTATCAAAGCCTGCCTTCTGGAAGCAATGATCTACATTTGTAGTCAGGACAAAATAATCTTTGCCCCGCACCAGATTATATAAATCATTGTAAACGCTTTTGGGCGTATTCTGGTAGCGGTTTATGTAAATGTAGCGGCTCCAGTACGCCCAGTACTCCTCGGGTGTATCATATGGATAGAAGCCTGCAAAGTACATATCCCTAAAACCATACTTCTCGATAAAATCCGGGAAGTTCTCCGCAAAGCGTTTCCCGGAATAGGTAAATCCGGCAGACGTAGAAAGACCCGCGCCCGCGCCGATCACAACAGCATCAGCGCTTTCAATCAGCCGTTTTGCCTTTTTAACAGAATGCCCTTCACTCATATGATCCCAACAATTGTTTGTAGATTTGATAGTCGCTGTCTTTAAAAACATTAAAAACCACCTCCAGACCATTTTGATTTTCCCTCTGATACTCCTGCACTGTCTGTACCGCGATTTTTGCGGCGCGCTCATTTGGAAAATGAAACTCCCCCGTAGAAATGCAGCAAAAGGCAATGCTTTTTAATTGATATGCCGCCGCAAGCTCCAGACAGGAACGGTAACAGTCCGCTAACAGGTCCTGATCCTTCCTGGTAACTTTCCCATAGATAATCGGGCCGACTGTATGGAGCACATAACGGCTGGGCAGATTATAAGCCTTTGTGATCTTTGCCTTTCCCGTAGGTTCCTCCATAAAATGCCCTTTTTCCATCTCCTGTTTTTCCATGATACGGGAACATTCGAGGCGAAGCTGCACCCCTGCGGCGGAGTGAATCGCATTGTCAATGCACCCGTGACAGGGAACGAAGCAGCCCAGCAGAGCACTGTTTGCCGCATTTACAACGGCATCTACGGACAGGCGGGTAATATCGCCCTGCCACAAATAAATCCCCGGTTGTACTAGTTGTGTATCTGACACAGAAATCACACCTTTCCGGGAACATTCTTCCTGTAAATATGCATCCTGTATACTTAAAAACTCTTCTGAAACCGCCTTAGGCGGGCGAATGTTCATCAGCGCACGCAGCAGGCGCTTCCTGTCTGTCTCCTGCGCAGGAATCTTTATTGATTGCAGTTTACTGCTTTCATTTCGCAGATAGTTTATTAGAAATATTAGCCTTTCTGTCTGTGTCATAGCCGCCTCCTTTTTCTTTTCCTGAATCGGGCAGAGCGCTCACCCTGCTTAGGAGCTGGCGCGAAATAACTTGCCGATAGTCCGCAGGATTTTCTTTGTTAACGCCGCTAAAAAGTCAGGCGCATAGTGGACTATGTAACTGATTTTTTAGCGGTGAAAAAGACAAGGGCAGTTCCTTACTCTGCCACAACTGAAATTCTCTGCTGAATATGGTTTCCGCTTAATGCCTCATCAACCATAGCGATTGCATAGTCGGCATAACTGATAACGCTCTCCCCCTTAGCGTTCAGTGTCAGTTCCTCGCCGCCTAAAATGTATTTGCCGGTTCTCGCCCCATCTGCCTGAAAATCCCCGGCCGGGCTGATATACGTCCACTTTACATCTGTTCTTGCCCGGAGTGCATCTAGCGCTTCGCCCATATGTAAAGCAAGCGGTTTAAACATTTCCGGGAAATTGGCCCCATCCATAACCCGTGCGGTATGTTCTGGATTCACATAGAGGCTGCCTGCGCCGCCAACAACAAGAAGCCTCGTTTCCTTACCACTTACAAGGTCGCAAAGATGTTTCAGGGAAGTGCCATGCTGTGGTAAGGTTTCCGGCGTCCATGCCCCAAAAGCGTCAATCACGACATCAAAGTTTTCCAAATCGGCTGCGTTTAGATCAAACAGGTCTTTTTTAATGACGTTTGCAGCTGCCGACTGATTCTCTCCACGCACAACAGCGGTAACATCAGCCCCTCTTGCGATAGCCTCCCTGACAATCAACTTCCCCTCTTTTCCGTTTGCACAAATTACTGCGATTCTCATAGTCTTTTTTCCTCCTGATTTTCTTTTTCTAATTTATTGCGGCTTGTTTTTTGCCGCCTGCATGATTATAATATATCCGTAAAGCAAAAACGTAAAGTAAGCACTTTATTGTGCCATAGTTACCTAAAAGAAACGATTGTGAAGAAATGGGG
>CAJUQZ010000004.1:42281-64981 GCA_910588755.1 uncultured Lachnospiraceae bacterium
TTATGGAAAAAAATTTACCTGCCTGCCCGGTGGAAACGACGCTAATGCTGATCAGTGACCGCTGGAAGGTATTGATTATCCGTGATTTGCTAGAAGGCACAAAGCGGTTTGGCGAACTAAAAAAATCGGTTGGAAATGTATCGCAAAAGGTTTTGACGGCCAATCTGCGCACAATGGAGGACAGCGGGCTGCTTACCCGAAAAGTGTTTGCGGAGGTGCCGCCACGGGTAGAATATACCCTGACAGAAACAGGTTATAGCCTGAAACCCATTTTGGATGCTATGGTCGCGTGGGGGACAGAATATAAACAGAAAAATGGAGCGCCAGGTAACATTTGAAAGATTATCTTATAATATGCTTTAATAGTACTTAGACCAAAGAAATCACAAAGAAGTTATGAATTTATATGAGGTCAAACCTTATAAGGTTTATCTTGGAAATGAAGAAATCGGGGGTCCGGAATGCCTCGCGTAATCAAAGGCCAGGGCGGGTTTGAAAAACGCCTTCCGAGATGTACATAACGCCATCAAAATGACAGGAATGATTTTTCAAACACGCCTCATGCGCCTTCCATTGCTTTATTCATTCAAGATATGCTGTACCGCACTCCACTCGATAACAGGTACATTTTTATGGGCAGCCGATGCCGTCTGTTTCTTTTTGCTCTGTACTTTCATAATATTATAAAAAAGGGTTCCCGCTGCCGCTGCAATACCAATCCCCATCGCAACAAGCGCAATGATCAGGTTCTCTTCAACCCCGCTAAAAAAATAACACCCTGCTGCGACGACTACGGCAACCATTATACAGACAATTGGCGTGCTGAACATCTCGTTCTTGACGCCGCTGACCGCCCATGACTGCGGTTTATTGCAAAACGGGCACTGGTCTTTAAAAGCTTTGACATAGACATTCTTCTCCGTGGCATTGCGATGCGCTTCCTTCACGGCCCTGACCAGATTCGCGTGCGCCATCTCGCACAGCTTCTGCTGCTTTTTCTCCTCCAACTTTTTATAATTGCTGTTGATCTCTGCCTCCATGCCGCATATGACGGCAACCATCGGACCGCTGTCCTTCATGCACTGCTCGCACTGGAAAGAATACGGCACATCAATCTTGTCAACCTTTGTATGTTTATAATAAGTTCCCATGCTCTATCTCCTCCTATGTATAAGACTTTTCCGCTTTTTATTATATTCCTACTGTTTTTCCAAATCAAGTTATTTTGCCAATTTGAATCAAAATCTGCCGTTGTGGTTCAGGCGGCAGTGTGCTATAATTTTAATGTATTTTCCGACAGCATAGCAGGATTAGAGACAATTCATTTATCCGCTTCTAAACAGAATTTAAAGAATATACATTTATCTTCTACTAAGCTGGATTAGATGCAAAACAGACAAAATTAGAGACAATTCATTTATCCGCTTCTTAGCTGGTTTGGATACAAAACAGACGAAAAATACGATATGAATGGAAATGAAACAAGAATGAAAACGGACTGTAAAGCCTTTATAGAACATGCGTTTACCAAGCTGCATGAACGCGGATGGCTCGCCAAATTAACCCCCTCTGCCATTACCGAAGCGGACCTTGCCAGCTTTGAGCAAGAATATCAAATGACGCTGCCAACAATTTTTAAAACCTATCTGACAAGCTACAGGCTGCCACAACACCCTGGCATTGCAGGGCTTGTGCGCGATCATGCCGGAAATATCAAAATCAGCATCATAGACTGGCACGACCTGACAGAGGACATTTCTGACCTGTCAGAGGACCTAAACTGTTTCCGGGCCGAGTTCGAGGAATGGGATACACCCCCTGGACTTCAGACATATGGGCATCTGTTTCCGATTGGATATATGGACGGCTGGTATTGTCTCGATCTAAGCCAGTCAGACGGGGAGGACTGCCCGGTTGTCTGGCTGGAATACGGCGGCTTCTGGGAAGGTTATTATGACGCGGACGGCGTTCTGCACGGCGAATGCGTCGCTCCCGATTTTCGCACCCTCCTGGAATGGTATTTCTGCGGGACACTGGAGGCCGAGTACGGGAAAATACATCAAACCAACGTGGATTATGCATTTTACAGGGCATGGATCGAAAAGACCTTCCGCTGTACAGGGACAACGTGGGCAGACACCTAATCCCATTTTTTGCTGAAATTATATAATGCAGAAAGGAAACAATCACTATGACCCTCCCCAATAAATATGAGATGCCCAAGGAAGAAAATATCTTTATCGCCAAACGGGTATTGGTCGATTCTGTTTATCAGCAGGCAAACCTGGAGGGAATCGGTGTTACATTTGCAGATACACAGGACATTTTAAACAATGTAAATGTCCCATCGCTAACTCCTACCGAAATCAGCAAAGTGTGCTGCCTGCGCGACGGCTGGGAATTTCTGCTGGAAAATATCGACCCCCCCCCACCGACCTGGTCTTTATAGAAACCCTGCACGAAATCGTTACCAGATTTGATGTTCCCTATCAATATCTGGGAAAATTAAGGACAGAGGAGGTCATTATCAGCGGAACCAAATGGCGTCCAAAGCGCCCTGACGCTGACAGGATATTTCATAAGCTGGCCAGCCCTTCTGACAAAAGCCACATGACTGACCATGCACTGGAGCTAGGGCTGTGGCTCATACGCTGTCAGCCTTTTAAAGACGGAAACAAACGAATTGGCAGCTTTGTCATAAACAAAATACTGATCCAAAACGGCTGTGGTGTCTTTAATGTCCCAGTAAAACTAGATGGACGTTTCAAGCAGTATCTTGTTGACTTTTATGAAAGCAACAACACCGACTTCCTGAAACAATGGATCTACGAAAACTGCCTAGACGGCACACATGAAATTGCGCCTGAAGGAAAATAAAACATTTACAGCGAGGTGAGCCATGAACTACGCCGATATCCTTAAATCTGAAATCTACCGCTTTATACAATCCGACGAGCACCTGGGGCGACACGTCATCCTGCTAGGGCTTGCCGGGAGCTATTCCTATGGCACCAACAATCCCCAAAGCGACATTGACGTGCGGGGCGTGACGCTGAACAGAAAGTCCGACCTAATCGGTCTGACAAGCTTTGAGCAGTATGTGGACACGCAGACAGATACTGTTATCTACAGCTTTATGAAAATGATCACGCTGCTCCTCTCCTGCAATCCCAACACAATCGAGCTGCTTGGACTGAACCCGGAACATTATCTGTACCTGCATCCACTTGGACGTGAGCTGGTAGATAACGCACATTTGTTCTTATCTCAAAGGGCCATTCATTCCTTTGGCGGTTATGCGGACGCACAGCTGCGCCGCCTGCAGAACGCGCTGGCGAGGGATTCCTACCCACAGCGCGAAAAGGAACAACACATTTTCAACTCTGTGAAAAACGCCATGTATGATTTCCGCAAGCGTTACGAGCCCTTTGAAAACGGCGCAATCCGCATCTACACGGACAAGGCCGTAAACCCTGATTTTGACACGGAAATTTTTGTGGACACCACCCTGACGCACTATCCGCTGCGCGACTACAAAAATATCTGGAATGAGATGAACAACATCGTAAAGGACTACGACAAGCTCGGCAAGCGCAACCGCAAGAAGGACGACAACCACCTCAACAAACACGCCATGCACTTAATCCGTCTCTTTATGATGGCAATAGACATTCTGGAAAAGGGTGAAATCCGCACCTACCGCGGGGAGGAACAACAGCTTCTGCTGCAGATCCGAGGCGGTGGTTTTCAGCGCGGGGATGGTACGTTTCGGGACGAATTTTATGAGCTGTTAAGCGATTACGAGAAAAAACTCGACTATGCCGCGAACAATACGGCGCTGCCTGCCGAGCCGGATATGAAGCAGGTTCAGGAGTATGTCATGTCCGTCAATGAAAAAGTCGTCCGGGACGAAATATAGGATGAGGAAGCTCTATCTTGAATAATCCAAATTGTTTTTGTGCATATTTCAGATTTGCTCAATATAGGATACAAATATTTAAGACAGGGATAACGATTGAGATATATAGAAAAGAAAGAGGATATCAAACCATGAAATACAAGGATTTCGAAGGCTCCATAGAGGACCTGGTCTCACTGAAATTAAAGGAAATCGAGGAAACAGAGCATGTGACGATACTCCACGCAGTTGAGTCCGGCAGCCGCGCGTGGGGCTTTGCCTCGCCCGACAGCGACTATGATGTGCGCTTTATCTATCTGCGCAATCAGAACTATTATCTGGGATTGCAGCCCAAACAGGACTTTATCGACTGGGCTCTTGACGAGACGCTCGATATCAACGGCTGGGACCTGTCAAAGACCCTGCAGCATTTCCACAAATCCAACGCGACACTTTTCGAGTGGGCAAACTCGCCAGTCGTCTACCACACCACACCTGAGTGGACGCAGGTCTATGAGACGGCGCGGAACTATTTTTCCTGCAAGTCCGCGATGTACCACTACTACGGCACTGCCAGAAAAAATTACCTTGAGCATCTCACGGACGCATATGTGAAATACAAGAAATATTTCTATGTTCTACGCCCCATTCTGGCCTGTCAGTGGATTGAAAAGAAAGCCTGTCCGCCCCCGGTTTTGTTCGGGGAACTTGCCGGCGAGGTCTTAGAGGAGGACTTGAGAGACACCGTAAACCAGCTTCTGGAAACCAAAAAACAGATGACCGAATCCGGAAAAGGTCCCAGACTCGACCACCTGAACACTTACATAGAAAGTCAGCTTGCGTATTACAAGACAGCCATTGACGCGATGGCAGACGACCGCACAGCGGACTGGACGGCCCTCAACGAGGTTTTTACAAGCCTGTGCTGTGCGGCTACAATATCATCTTTTTAGTACTATTTATGCTTCGTGCTAACAAATAGCTGTACCTCATACGGCCGGAGAAGTTCTTCCTTCTCGCCCTCCAAGAGCGTATAGAGTCCGTGCAGGTGATAGACCTGCTCGTCGTTTGTGTGGTTGATGACAAACAGCCATATTTTATCCTCGCTCTCGCGCGTCATCATTTCCACGCCCTCGCCCGCTGTGCCAAGTGTCGCAATCTCACAGACGCTGGTGATGTATGTCATGATATCCTCCATCAGCTCCTCGCCCGGCTCTGTGCCGATATACCATGCGATACCGCTTCCGTATTTATTCTCTGTAATCGCTGGCGTCTGCCTGTAAAATCCTGTCGAGTATTCCGCGATCTGGTTTGCACCCTTTAGTTCTATGATGTCACACCACTTTTCGACCGTATATTCCTTCTTGCCATAGAGCACCCCGCCCGTCGTCTCCAGCAGGCAGTCGTACTCCGGCACCTCGATGCCGCACAGATCGCCGAGCCGCCCCGGAAGCTCCCTGTCTGCCATGCACAGATTATGTTCGTCCTTCACGCCGGTACGCATTGTCAGAACCAAATGGCCGCCGTTTGCCACATAATCCATGTAATGCTGCTCCAACTCTGGTGTCATCAGATACTGGAGCGGTGCGATCACGAGCTTATATTTCGAAATATCATCCATCTCCTGCACAAAGTCCACAGGGATTTTCTTGTCGTACAGCGCCTTATAGTACTTCTGCAGATGCTCGACATAGCGCAGCTGCGGGTGGTTTGGCTGTATGTCAAACGCATAATTCTGGCGGAAATTGTGCACGATGGCGACCTCGGGCGCAGGCATCGTCCCCGCAAAATCGTCCATATATTTCGCAAACGTCTGTGTCAGCTTCTGCGCCTCATAGTATGTCCTGCCCGGCCTGCCGCTGTGCCCAAGTATCCCATGCCAGTACTGCTCCGTGCCCATCGCGCATGTCCGCCACCGGAAAAAGACGACCGCATCCGCGCCGTGCGCCACCGACTGCATCGCCCACGCCGACATCTGCCCCGGCTCTAATGCCCTGCCCATGATCTCCCATCCGGCCATACCCGCCTGCTGCTCCATCATCCAGAATGGTTTCTTCTTGTAGCCGCGCACGACATCATGACAGGCGGCCAGCTCGTTCCCCGGCAAGTGTGGCTGTTTCTGCCAGTGCCCTGCCGGATAAATATCATTTGACACGAAATCGAGCAGCGTACCCAGGTCATAATAGTCCACCTTGTTGTCAAAACCCATATAATTATGCGTGATAAAATGATTTGGACAGTTCTCGCGGATAATGTCCGCCTGCCACTCGGCAAAGTTGACGATTAAATCCGAACAATAGCACTTCCAGTCAAGCATCGCAGACGGGTTCTCGCCCGCCGCTGTGACAAGTGGCGTCCCGATCTGGTTAAAATCATTGTAGCCCTGACTCCAGAACGCCGTCCCCCATGCGTCATTCAGCGCCTCGATGGTGCCGTATTTCCTGTGCAGCCACTTCTGGTAGAGTTGTCTGCAGGAGGTGCACATACACAGGTCGCCGTGCGAATTGCCAAGCTCGTTGTCAATCTGCCAGCCAATCACGCCCGGATTGTCCGCAAAACGCTTTGCAAATGCCGTCACAAACCGCCTGATATGTGCCCGGTAAATCGGATTTGACTGGCAGTCATGATGCCGCCCGCCAAAAAACCTGCGCCGCCCCTCCCTGTCAACCGGCTGTATCTCGGGATTTTTGCGCACAATCCACGCCGGGGGCGCGGCCGTCGGCGTACCCAGGATCGTCTTGATCCCGTAGCTGTCAAGAAGCGCAACCGCCTCCTCAAGCCACTCAAAATGAAACTCACCCAGCGCGGGCTCCATCTTGAACCATGAAAATTCCGCCATGCGCACGACCTGCACGCCCATCTCCGCCATCAGCTTCGCGTCCGTCTCCCAGCGCTCCCGCGGCCAGTGCTCCGGATAATAGTCCACACCAAAATGTATTCCCATACCTGTTCCCTCCATAGCAATTTGCTTGATTTTGCAATTTAAACCTTTCCCTAAAGCTCTCCACTCCTATTATAAATACTGTTCCAAAAAACAGCAATCTTTTTGTCGTTATGCAGATGGCACCGTCCCGCGATGGATACAGCTACATTGGATAGCCATATCCAAAGAATTTTATAAATTCATTCCACCCTATTATGCCGATACCCGCTGCAAAACATACGAAAAATGCCAGAAGCGGCAGCAACACGAAGGCTTTTTTTCTCTGCCAGCCCTTTTTACACAGTGAGATTGTCACAGGCAGAATTGCAAGGAGCCATATCAGGAGCCCTATAACGCCCAAAAACACATAAATATCAGCCTCATCCTTGAGGTCGTATGCGTACCCCTTGCCATGCCCGGTGAGGTTCATGTAGATGCAGCCAATCCAAACCGGAGAAGGGAGACTTACAAACATAAACCATAAGATTGATATAATCGTTTTAACCTTTTTCATCACATCTTGCCAACCAGATTCTCCACCAATTTCGCACAGTGTGCCGCCGCCGCGCGCTCGAACTCGGGATAATCCATGTGCGCGCTTCCGTCCGCCTTATCCGAGATGGCGCGCAGCACCACATAGGGAATCTTGTTCAGGAATGCCGCGTGTGCGATTGCGGCGCCCTCCATCTCCGCGCAGGAGCCGTCAAACTGGCTGATCAGCCTGTCCTTTACGGCGCCGTCTGAGATAAACTGATCCCCACTGACTACACGCCCCTCGTACACACCGATCTCCGGATTCACTTCCCGGCAGACTGCAATCGCCGCCTCGGCCAGCTTCCTGTCCGCCTTGAAAAAGGAGGTCTCCATCTGCGGGATAATGCCCGGCTCATATCCGAGTGCGCTGACATCCATATCGTGTTCACAAGCGTCTGTGGAGACGACGATATCGCCAATATTGATCTCCGCGCGAAGCGAGCCTGCGACGCCCGTGTTGATCACCGCGTCAACACCGAACACGTCCGCTAAAATCTGCACACAGATGCCTGCGTTGACCTTTCCGATGCCACACTGTACAATAACCACATCCTTTTTGTTTAAGACGCCTTCATGGAATTTCATGCCCGCTTTATCAACGACGTTTTTGACCTCCATCTTCGACTTTAGCTCTGCCACTTCAAGCTCCATTGCTCCGATAATACCTATCTTGTCCATCGATTCGCATTCCTTTCTTACATCTTGTTTTTGCATATTTATTATATCATTTGTTTTATATCTTTTCTTATATCTTTTCTGACAATAAATTCCGAGAGGCTATATTATTTTCCCAATCACACAACTTTCAGTCCCCTCTCTGCCTCGATAAGATGATATCATACTGCCTGTACATTTTCTGCACTTCATTTTCCAGTGTGTAATAATGTCCGATATATGGAACCAACAGCACCAGAAGCAGCGCGATTAACGCAAGCATTGGTATGTACTGCGCGATGCAGTAAATCGCAAGCGCGATCATTGTCAGGAGTGCAAAGGTCACTGTCACGATCAAATGAATCAGCCTTTCATGCTGAAAAAATGACACCTGTGTCATGTGCTCTTGCATAACCTGGTCCCAATCCGTTTCTTCTGGCGGCGCTGCCAGAAGCGCGTCGATTCGCTCACGATATCCTACGATTCGTTTTTTCATATATTCAGATCACTCCCTGCTGCCTTTGCAAACGCCTCCCGCACCTGATCAAGATCATCATACTTTGCCTCGATAACGGACAAAATCTCCTCGTCGGGCTGCCACAGGTCGGGGACCATGATTGTCCTGCAGCCGGCGCGGTGCGCGGAGAGAATACCGTTTCTGGAATCCTCCAGCGCATAGCAGTCCTGCGGCTTTTCACCGAGCAGTTTACACGCTTTCAGGTAGATTTCCGGCTCAGGCTTCGATCTCGTGACCATATCGCCACAGACAACCACCTCAAAATAGTCAAAAACCGCCGCATCTCTCAGATGGCTCTCAACCTCCCACTGGGGGGACGAGCTTGCCACTGCGAGCCTGAAACCGTTCTCTTTGAGATAGTCTAGAAGAAGCTGCAGTCCCTTTTTGACCGGAACCTTATTTTCGGTATAATACCTTGTCAAAAACACCTTCGTGTGTCTGCGCAGCTCCTGCTCATTGTACTTGTCGCCAAACTCTTTTATCCAGAGCTCGCGCGACATGGCGACATTCATACCCAACGTTTTCAGCGTCATATATCCGGCTTTGCCAATGCCAATCTTTTCCCCGGCATAATCCCATGCCTCGATAAACACACGCTCCGTGTCAAACATCAGTCCATCCATATCAAAAATTACTGCCCGCATGCTTCTCTCCTATCACCCTCAATAATCCTGTCAAAGAAGCTGCACTCTTCGTCATTGCAGATCTTTGCTTCCTTTAGCCGCTGGTTTAGATGAAAGACATGTCCCATGTACGTATCCTGTGCCTCTCCATAGATCCTACACACGCAGACAACACCCTTTTCTTTTAAAAAGTCACACATGGGCTGTGCAAAGTCTTTTAGAAAATCATATGCGGCAGTCATGATAAACGCGGGCGGGAAATCCGCATTGATATACTTCATGACATCAATGCGCTCGAGTGTCAGCTCACGTTCACTGGTCAGTGCCTTGTCTATATATGCCATAAACGGTTCGTCCTGCCCCGCACCCTCCCCTATGCGTCCCTTCATATCATAACAGCCACAGTTGAGTGCCACCGCCTTTATCTTAATCCGGTCATAGGGTATCTGCATCGAAAATAATCTGCGGTATGCGCTGTTTGTCAGAAGCGAAAGATACTGGCTTGCAAGCTGTGCCCCCGCAGAGTCCCCGGTGACACAGAGTTTGTCCAAGTCAATATTGTATGCATCTGCGTTGTCTGCCACCCATGTGAATGCGGCATTAATGTCCTCGAGCGCTGCTGGGAACGGATTCTCTGGCGACAAACGGTAGGAGAAATTAACCACTGTAAATCCTCTCTGCGCCATGTCCATGCAATAGTACTGGTACACATCCTTGTCCCCGTATGTCCACCCGCCACCATGAATATCGATGATCGTTTTTTGCGGCGACGTGACATCCTTTGTGTGGTATACGTCAAGGAGATTATATCTGCCATATTCTCCATATGCAATATTGTCATACCGTTTGATATTCTCGGGCGTAGTCAGTCCTGCATCCCTTTTCTGGTCGCTTGCCCCGAACTCCCTTCTGAGTTTTTCTGCATCAAATCTCATTTTTCATCTACTCCTTTCATTCCTCATGCATTTTATGTATCCTAGTACTCTATCCGGCCAGAAATTAAACTCGTGAACCACCTGCTTTGCACCAAGTCTAATTTCTGACTGGATAGAGTACTAGTACAGCGTTTGAAAAATGCCTTCTGCCTTCTGCACGCATACACCCAATAAGACCATTCTATCACGCTTCCATTAATTAACAAAACGGTTTTCACTAAATTGCCTTTAGCAGCTCAAGTGGACTCTCAATCTGTTCAAATCCTTCCTTTCTGCCGCAGGGCTGATGTGCCCCCTCCCGCAGATACCAGACAGCCTGAACGACGTTCATGCCAATTTCCCTTGCTGCTTCCAGTTCATGACTGCCCCCATCGCCAACGTAGAGACATTCGTCTGCCTTGACGCCAAGCTGCGCCACACACCCTGTAAATATCCCCGCGTTCGGCTTCTGAATCCCCTGCTCATAAGATAAAAATGCAACATCAAAGTACGGAAACAACACACTTTTCCGAATGGCATATGCCTCCTCCGAGAAGCAGTTGCTGATAAGTCCCACCTTGATTCCCCGCTCTTTTAACCCGTCAAGCATCGGAATAATCTCCTTATGGATATGGCGAAAGCATTCCTCCTTTGACTCAATACGCTTCTGGACGATCCGATGAAACAACGCTTCTGAATAACACCCATTTTCCCGCAAGATGACTTCGATCACCTCCTCAAATGTCATCTTTCCTATCGATCTGTCATCCTCGGTCGCATGCCAGAGCTCTCCGAACTTATTTTCTGGTATCCCTGCATCAGCCGCCATCTGCCTGCCGAAATACAGCGGACTCTCGTAATGTGTGATGAGCGTCTCGTACATATCAAAAATAACTGCCTTTATCATTGGGCTATCCTCCTTATCATTTTGCACTATTTTACCATATTTTGCCCCTTAATGAAAGGCATTTATCTATAAATCTACATCTCCTCAGGGCACTCGATGCCCAGCAATCCACAGCCGTCTTGCAGCACCCTCCTCGTCAGCTCTGTAAGTGCCAGCCGCGCCTGCCTGATGGGTTCCTCCGCCTTTAAAATCACGCAGTCATGATAAAACCGATTAAATGCGACAGCCAGATTCACAACGTAACGCGCCACAACAGAGGGCTCATACTTCTCTGCCGCATTCTTGACAGCGTCCGCATAACCGCCCAGCAGCTTGACCAGCCTGTATGATACACTGTCCGCAAGTGTACTGTAGTCGATCTGGTCAAAATTTATCTTAGTACTACATCTTTTAAGTACACTGTTTGCGCGCGCGTAAGTATACTGTACATACGGACCTGTACTGCCGTCAAAATTGAGTACCTCCTTCCATGAAAAATTGATATTCTTGATGCGCTGGTTGTACAGGTCATGAAAAATAACAGCGCCCACACCGACCATTCTTGCGACCTCCTCCCTGTTTTCCAGCTCCGGATTTTTCTCCAAAATGGCCGCTTTAGCGCGGCTGATGGCTTCCCTTAGAATATCCTCGGCGTATATGATATTTCCTTTCCTCGTAGAAAGCCTTTCCCCGTCTAGGCTCACCAGCCCATATGGGACATGGATTAACGTGTCTGCAAAATCATACCCCATCACTTTAACTGCCTGAAAGACCTGCCTAAAATGAAGTGACTGCTCTACCCCAGTCACATAGATACACTTCTCAAAATTGTATTTCTCCTTGCGGTAAAGCACAGCCGCAATATCACGCGAATGATAGATCGAGCCTCCATCACTTTTGGTGATGAGACAGGGCGGCATCTGGTACGCCTCCAGGCTGATAACCTGTGCACCCTCACTTTCGACCAGCAGATTTTTTTGCTTTAGCTCTGTAACCAAATCAGGAACCTTGTCCCGGTAAAAGCTCTCGCCCACCCACGCGTCAAACGTAATCCCCAACAGCTGATAAACACGCTCAAACTCAGCCATGCTGATGCGTTTAAACCAGTCCCATATCGCAATCGCCTCTGGGTCGTTTTGCTCCATCCGAACAAACCACTCACGGGCTTCTATGAGCAATTGCTCATTGTGTTGTGCTTCCACATTAAATCTGACATAGATGCGCAGCAGCTCTTCTATGCCTTTCTCCTGCACCAGCTCCTCATTGCTCCACAGCCTGTACGCCACGATCAGCTTCCCAAACTGCGTTCCCCAGTCGCCAAGATGATTGATCCGAACCACATGAAATCCCAGCTTCTGATAAATCTTGTACAGAGCATTTCCGATCACTGTCGTGCGCAGATGACCTACATGAAAATTTTTCGCGATATTGGGTGAAGAATAATCCATACAGATTGTTTTGTCCACGCCGCTTTGTACCACACCAAAATTTTCCAGCTGCAGCACCGACAGGCAGCTTTTGATGTATGCCCCACGTTTCCAGTACATATTGCAGTATGCACCTGCACTTTCAACCCTCTCAATACCCAGTTCTTCTTTTTGCGCCGCCAACTTTTCGGCAATCCAGACTGCGATCAGCTGTGGCTTTTTGCGCAGCTTTTTTGCCAGCACATAGCAGGGCAGCGCCAGATCCCCCATTTCCTCCTCCGGCGGAACCTCCATTATAGATAGAAATTCTCCGGCGGATATGTCCTCCACGATGCCTGACAAAAACAGACTAACTTTTTCTTTCATGATGTTCTTTTCCTTTCCATATTTTTCATAATTATAAATACATATGTCACACTGTGATACCACCACTAACCATAGTTTTAAGGTTATCTATAAAAATGACGCGATATTTAAAGATGAGACTCGAACTATGGCAAATAAATGTCTTGTAATAACATATTGTATCAATATCCCGATGTATTCTATTGCAGTAATTACAAAAGTAAATAAAAAAACCGCACAGATATCAGCATATGCCAAAAATCTATTACGGTTCTGTATTGGTTCTATCTATAAACACTAACAACCAGCAACCGCACGGAAACAAGACGTAACTCTCCTGCAACCATGCGGGGCAATGGTCACAAGAGCTTACGTCTCTCCTCTCTGTGTCTTGAACTGTTTGTCTTATAGAATTCCATATCATCTGTCCTCTCGATTTATTGTCTTAAAATATAACACAGTGCAAGCAGGTTTGCAAGAGGAAAATTTTGTGTAATAAATCCTGTTCACTGCTCGCATTTTTAGTGTGTCTGCGAATATGCGGATTGCCTCTGCCAACGACGTAGCTACGGTTCCCCTTCCTGTTTTTCCGCTGTCTCGTAAGCCTCCAGTTCATTGCACAGCGCCACAAAATCATCATAGACCGTGATTGTCTGCAGATAGCGAAAATCCAGAATCAACCCGGAACTGCGGTGGCGCAGAAAATCAGCGTCCCACAGTGGAACCGTGATAAAGCCCTTTTTATAATCATATCTCAGCGGCTCATACTTCTCAAGATTCCCACGAAAATACTTCACCTTTGCAAGGCACAGCTTGTTGATGCGAAATAACAGCCCGATGATATCCGTCCGTTCAAAGAATGCGTCCTTGAAAATCAGGTGTTTGTGCGCGTTTTCTTTCTCCGAGTACCACGCACTGTTTTCATGCTTTAGTCCATATTTCTCCACAAGCAGCTGCTTCTCGTCCATCCGACAATCCTCCCCTCTGCATTAGAGCTTGTTTGAAAAATACTCTAGTACTCCAATTTCTAACCGAATAGAGTACTAGATTTTCATATTACTTTTCTGAAAATAAGGTGATTAAAAAAGGCAATATTTTTATATTCTTCGAGATTACAGGTCTTCATTTCCAATGCAAGCATATTGTCATACCATTCCGTTGTATATTTTTTGTCATTGTTCGAGGACAAGCCAAAGAATGTGCGAAGTCCAAATCGGTTCTCAAGCGACAGTCCCAGTTCACTGGCCTTTCTCATCAGATACTCCGTGCTGTAGGTATCCCGTTTGCCAAACATATTGTCTTCATTATCGCCATCTTCAAGTAAGCCAAGCGCCGCTTGCGGGTCATCGGAAAAAACAGAATACGCAAGAATCCGCCCGGCAAGATTGTGCTTGACGATGGAGAGTCTGCCGCCTTGTTTCAGCACACCTGCAAGTTCTGTCAATATCTGTTCTTTGTCCGGAACATATTCCAGAACATTGTGGCAGATGACAAGGTCAAAATCAGCGGTTTTTTGCTTTCTTACTTCCTCGATTCCGCCCTGGATACAGGTGTAACTGCCGCAATGATCCCCCACTTTCAAATCAAGCATTTCTTTGCTTGGTTCAATTGCAGTCACGCGATGAAATGGCGCGTAATGGCTGGCGGTCACGCAGAAGCCCGCCCCGAAATCAAGAATGTTAAGAGGATGGTCTTCGGATAAGTCAAGCTGTCGAAACAGCGTGTCATAGAACATTTTTCCCCAGGGCTGTTCCATGAGCTTTCGATAATCATTGATTGAACTTGGCATTATTTTGTCTCCTGTCGGTTATATTTTTATGATTTATTAATTATACTTCACTTTTACCGCAAAGGCAACTGCCAGTATATCGTCCGCCCTTATTTCACCCTTATAAATCCGCTTTGTCCCCCTTCTGTGAAATCCCGTCAAACTCGATATGAAACGGAAACAACTCCACCATGCTTAAAACTTCTTCGTTTTTATCATTTAAATCCCTGCAGAACTGCAGCGTATATTTCTCTTCGTCAATGACAAACTCCGCCCTCTTATTTCTGGGCTCTGTAATCAATCCCTCCCCTGAGATATAGACGGCCTCGCTCCCATCGTCCTTCGAGCCAATAGTACATCTTAATATTGCATCTGCCAGTATCCCGGCCTTGCTTAACTCCACATCAGAGGGCGCCAGCCCGCTTTCCGAGGACGACATGATTACGTGCATGCCATAGTTTCTCATGATATGTACAAAGGCGGAGAGAAACAGGGTTCCGGAGGTGTCGCTGTTTACCAGGAAGGGATAGCTCGAGCCGATGTATTTCAAATCCATAAACACAACCCTGCGGATTCCATAGATGTTAATGATCTTGCAGATCTCGTCTACAAATTCCTCGGGCAGAAGCGCACCGTTCTTGAACGTTACTTCCAAAAGCTGCGGATCCTTTTCCTGTTTCTGGATCGTCCAGCCCTTTAAGGTATATTTATTTGGCTCATCATTGTGAATCGTCTCCTCACCCTTCTCGTAAAGGCGTATTTTCCTCTCCTGCAGCCCTTCTGTCTCCTTGAGCTTTTTGATTGTTCTTCCCAACAATTTTTTCTCAAAACGCACGCCTCGTATGGCGAAGGCATCGCGGTCGCCCAGCCGGACGATCAGCCCCCGCTCCCCCCGGTCCACAATCCCGGAGAACAGCGCATTCATCGCAATATCAGATTTGAACAGACCGCTGCTGCCCGATATCGTGATGATCTGTGGAAGCTCCATGCTTCTTCCCTGGAAGTGATTTGGCATAATCTTTACGATCTGTTTTATTCCAAATATCGTCTTATCCCATACGTTCCGCTCCCCGCCGGACTCCCGGACCGCCGGATAGCTGGGCGAAACAGAGTTCTCAGAAGCGCTGATCCTGTAATGCAGCGACGGCAGCACCACGATCTTTTTGATCAGCCCTGTGCTCTGAAATGAGAGCTTATCCGCCGCCGCCTTTCTCGAAGCAGACTGATAATTTTCCACCTTGTACGGGTGATGGCCCAGCACGTGACGGATATGGCGCGACTTTGCCACCTCAAAATAACTGCATGTATAATTGTTATAAAATTCCCTTTTTAACTCGATGACCACATCTGCCTGATACGTCACCGCCGCCTTGTAGACGGACTCGGAAGTGAGATTCTCATAACCTGAGGACCCCATTGTGAAAACACCGATAATCCCGTATTGCTTAAACAGCATGAACAGCCTGTTGATCTCCTCGCTCGTCAGTGTCCTTTCACCAAAGACATCCAGGCTGTCTATCACCACAAGCTTCACAAACGGCCACCTGTCCGCCTGTTCCTTGCTGCGCTCCCGGGCATTGTATGCGCTGATTGCCCGGAGGAGCTTTTGCAGTTCGCTGATTCTCTTTAGGAATATGGAATCCGTCTCAGCGCCTGCAATCGGGGATATTCCCCTTGGACTGAGCTTTGGCAGGATAATTTGCGGAATGCTTTTTTCATTTTTCTTGTAAAGCGCCTTCCGGAACATATCCTCGAGCTCCTCGTCGGTTCCCACATCATACGGGGACAGCGCGCTGCTGTCCATCATGGAGTAGTCGCAGAGAAAATTGATGCAAAGCTCGCTGTCGGAATCCCTCATGCTCTTTACCAGCTGTTTCTCCTCCACATCGAGTGAGAAATAGACGGCAATGCCATCATTTGGCCACGCCGCGCAGGCGGCGGCAAACTGGAACGCAAGCGTGGATTTCCCCACGCCAGGGCGCCCTGAGATGACAATGTTCCCAGAACCCTCGTCCCACTTCTCCGCCCCGTGATAATGCGGCAGGCGGATGCCCCCGCTATAGACAAATCCCGGCTTGCCGGACTGCCCCGCCGACAGCTCCCTGTTTTTCTTTGCATATAATATGCACTCATACTGCCCCAGCTTCGACGCCATGCTCTGAATCCGCCGGTCATTTTCATACTGGGCAAAAACCCCTTCTGTGACACCTTCCCCGTAAGCCTCTTTGGGCTCTGTTGTCCTGTTTAATAACAGGTCTAAGTAATCCCCTAATACAATACTGTTTTCTGTGTCAAACATGACAATTGTGTTGTTATCCTTTTGATCCATTGCATCTCTCCAACCTTTCACGACTTGACATTTGTGTTTTATCCTCTTGATCCAACGCGCCTCTCCAGCCTTTCACGACTTGACATTTGTGTTGTTATCCTCTTGATCCAACGTGCCTCTCCAGCCTTTCACGGACCGTCGCTTTCAGCAGGTTATATACAATATCCTTCTGATCCTGCCCAAATACAGTAGCCGCTTCAACGCTATTCCATGCATCTTTTTTCCGGTAAAAACTCCAATTGTTCTCATCATGATATATCACATAGCTGCAGGACTCGTCTGCCTTGAGCAGGAGGGACAGCCGGCGGACCGCACACTTGACCTTGTACGTCCTGCTGTCCTCCTCCCGGATAAAATTGACCAGCTCGCTGTACTGAAAATACTGTTCCCCAAATATGCCGCCCGATAACATGCAGATTCCTTTGAGCACCTCCAGGCAGTAATCCAGGTTGATAATCGGCTCGAGGGCATACGCAGAGCTGATGATGCTGTTTCCCTCCTCGTCCTTGTCCCTGTAAACCTGGAAAAGCTGCTCGTCACATTCAATCAGCCACTTTTTCACAGGCATTCCCATCACGTTGAGCTCATCTTTGATCAGGGCGATCTCCTTTTCATTTGTCATCACATTATCCGCAATCACATACAGCACAGAAGTCTCAGCCCGCTTCACGGGATACTTTGGGATCTTCTGTGACAGATAGCGGGGCAGCTCCCCCTGCAGCGTCCTTATGCCAAGGATGTCCTTCGCCTCAAAGCAGGTTCTGTCTAGGATCTCGCGAACCATTTTATACTGCCGGTCCAGCCTGACATCAGCGATCTTGCTCCTGAAATTTCCAACCACCTCAAGCGGCTCTGATTCTTTGTAGAAAGGCGGAACGGTTCTGGTAAACCGATTGTCCATGTGATCTCCGAGATACAGCAGCGCCCCGAGAAAACGCCCCCGTATCGGCTCCGTCCGCTTGAGCAGGTCAATATAATACTTCGTGTATAGTTCCTCCATCTCCACCTGGTCCGGGCAGTCATGAAAACGGCATATGTCCGCGACAATCTCCGCCACCTTCTTCGTCGGCAGCCCCAGCGCTGTCCAGTGTGTCTGAATGATCTTATACGAATCAAACGCATGATCCCTGACACGGTCCTTGTCCGCCGGGGATTTGGGCGCCCCTTTCCCGATATCGTGCATCAGTATGGCGCACAGCAGAATATACAGCTCCGAACAATTCAGCGAAAAGCTGCACTCTTCCTCATACAGCAGGCGGTCAATATGACGCATCACTTCTTTGATATGCGGATACGAGTTGTAAGAATCCTTGTTTGGCGCGATGTTTGGCATCCACTGCCGCTCGGCAATCTCCATGCTGCGCAGATACATTGCATACAGTTCGCCATCCTGTCTCTGTAGTTCTGATTCCATTGTATTCATAGCTCTTCCTCCTGTACTTTTCTATCATAAATAAACTGGGGAACCGGCCCTATTTCCGGCTCCGGATTGCAGTCATTTTTGCCTGTTTCTTTTCCGTAAGCTCATTGTATACATTTTATTCTCCTTTCCAACCGCTTAAGTCGCATTGCGATACCACCATAAATAAACGTCTTACAACAGCACATTTCGTCAATCTTCTTGATATCTTTTCAGGAATTTTACTGTAAAAATTTGTTTTAATTGATAGAATGAACTACTATTTTGTTTTAAATTATCATTTTTTGAACAATTTAACAAGGGACAGAGTCGGCCAGTGAACATATGTTTTATCATGCATCTCACTTTTTCCTGTTAACCGCTGTACAGATTCTCTTTTTCTAAGTATAATGGAACCTGTAATTGGACGGAAAAAATATTTCTGCGCATAAAAATTGACTGGAGAAAAAAATGGGAACTACAGAATTGATATCCTTGCAGCTTAGAATGTTTCTGATTATGCTCATCGGGCTTTTCTTCCGCAAGAAAGAACTGATTTCGCCGGAGGGAAAAAAGAACCTCACCGATCTGGTGATCTATCTGATCCTGCCCTGCAATATTGTGAAATCTTTTATGATCTCGTTTGACGAAAATACACTGAAAAAATTCGGGACGGTCTTTGTGGTGTCCGTGCTGATCCAGGTGGTCTGCGCCCTGTTTGCAAGGCTGTTTTACAACCGCATGGAACCGGGGCACAAAAAAGTCATGCAGTACGCCACTGTAGCGTCCAACGCCGGGTTTCTGGGAAATCCTGTGGCGGAGGGCGTGTTTGGCAGCATGGGGCTTGCGCTCGCGTCTGTCTATCTGATTCCGCAGCGTGTCGTCATGTGGTCCGCGGGGGTGTCCTATTTTACGGCGGACGCTGAACCAGACCGCAAAATGCCGCTCTCCACGCCCGAGGACTCAGAGCCGCCGCCAGCTTCTCACACAAGACCTTTTGGGGAAGCCCGTTTGCGTATACTCAAGCGCATTATCACACACCCCTGTATCATTGCGGTCGCTGTGGGGCTGGTTTTTATGCTTGGACAGGTGACGCTGCCCTCTTTTCTGGACGCGGCGCTCAAGGATATCGGCAACTGCAATACAGCCATGTCCATGCTTGTCATCGGCACGATCCTTGCGGACGTGAGCCCTCGGGACATGTTTGACAGCTCGATTTTTGTTTTTTCGGGATTAAGGCTTGTCCTGATACCGCTCATCGTCTATGCGGGCTGTCTTGCCTGTGCTGTCGATCCGCTTGTGACAGGCGTGTCAGTTTTGCTCGCGGCGATGCCGGCGGCAAGCACCACGGCAATCCTGGCCGCAAAGTATGACGGCGACGCGGTTTATGCCAGCAAATGCGTCGTCACCACCACCGTGCTGTCCCTGCTGACCACGTCCGTGTGGAGTATGCTTCTGCTGCAGGCCATTTAAGGAACAATCTTAAAGTACGTTTGAAAATACAATTATGAAACGGAACCAAAAAGGAGAACCCCAAATGTTAAGATTGGAAAAAGTAACCGGAAAAAATGTCTGGGACATACTGAAACTGCATGTAAAGGACGATCAGAAAAATTTTGTTGCGGACAATGATATCAGCATCATCGAAGCGTATACGGCAATTGTGGGCGGAGGGACTGCATTTCCATTTGGCCTGTATGACTATGACACGGCAGTCGGCTTTTTAATGATAGGATATGACACAGACGACTGCTGGGAAAATCCCCCGAAAATCGCCCAAAACAATTACAGCCTGTGGCGCCTGATGATTGACTGGCGCTATCAGCACAGGGGTTATGGAAGGGCGGCTGTAGCGCTCGCACTCGACTTTATCCGCACAATGCCCTGCGGAAATGCCGAATACTGCTGGCTGTCCTATGAACCTGAAAATAGCTGCGCCAAACATCTGTACCACGCATTCGGCTTTCATGAAACCGGTGAAATGGACGGCGAAGAAATTATCGCCGTCCTGAAATTATAGAACACAACATAAAACCTGTCATAAGCCCCTTAATACAAATCCGCTATACCGCCTGGCCAAACTGCGTGCAAAGGAATCTGCTGACCGCCTCTAGCAGATCCTGCGCGTCATTGGCCTGGATATCCATATTCATGACACGGTTAAAGCCAAGCGCCAGCATTCCAAGCACAGACTTTGCGTCCATCGTCTCCCTGCCCAGTGAAACCTCCACTGTATATGGATACTGCGCTACAATATCCACAAACTCCATAACGTCCTTCTGGTTTCTCAAAATAATATTCTTACTGATCATTTTTTCATACCCCTCATCTTTTGACGAACATTTATTTCTCAAAGCGCACGGTATTCATCTGCGCCTTTGCACCTGTGGATGGCAGGCCAGCCACAGTTTTCAAACTTCTAAGGAACTGTGGGTGACAGGCCAACCACAGTTTTCAAACTTCTAAGGAACTGTGCAACCGAGTAGGAAAATGATTTTCTCCACTACTCACTGCGCACCCCGTGCGCTGCCTTAGGAGTGTTTGAAAAATCATTCCCGCCATTTTTGTGGCGTGACAGCTGCACACCCCAGCGGTATATTTCTTCTGCACGGGGCTGTGCACAATTCCTACTGTCTGTGTCAAGACAGCGCAAACAGCCTCGCGCCATGCGGCGGTACGATGTCTGTGAGCACATTTTCACACAGCCCTGTCTCCTGCCGGTTCCAGAGCTCCTTTGCATGGCTGGCATTTCCCTGCGCCTCTGCAAACTGCTCCACCTCGTTCAAGCCGCACTTGATTTCCTGCTCTGTATCCTTGAAATTAAAGAGCGCGACATATTTTTCCCCTGTCGTGCTGTTCATGCAGCTCCATACCGCATAATCCCCGTTTTTCTCAAACTGCCTGCCGACATACTCGCAGGAGACTAACTTCAGGATATCCTTTCTGGTCAGCAGATCCAGTGTCCACTCGTCCAGCCTCGTCAGCTCCGCGCCGATCATGAGCGGGGAACCAAAGACGCACCACAGTGTGAGCATTGTCCTCTGCTCCTCTTTTGTGAGATTCGTGTGCCACCCTGAATTGCCAAAACCTTTTCCAAGCTCTCCAAGCGGAAGCATGTCGCAGTCGGGATAGGAGCCCTCCGCCACGTGATTCTGCCACAGCTCGCAGCGGTCAAACATATTGCGCAGCAAATCCCAGTTGTCCCAGAAATCGTCGGTTATGCGCCACATGTTGGCGTACTTTTCATAATGCCATGCCTTCTCGATCAGCGCCGGTCCCGGGGAGAGCGACAGCACAATATCCCTGCCGGATTTCTGGATTGCGCGCTGGAGCATTTCCACCTCGTGCGCCGCCGAGTAAGGATTGTGCGGATATACATTGGTGTTGCAGATATCGTCGCACTTGATAAAGTCAACACCCCACTCCGCGTACAGGCTGATAATGGAATCATAATACTCCTGCGCGCCGCGAACACCTTTGCGGACACCGTACATATCGGGATTCCAGCCGCAGATTGAGGACGGGTCTGCGATTTCATTTGCCGTAACGTCTGTTCCAAGAACCGGCATATGCTGATGCGCCGCAAGCCTCGGGATACCGCGCATGATATGGATACCAAATTTCAGCCCAAGATTATGTATATACTCCGCCAACGGGGCAAACCCTTTTCCGCCAGCGGCCGACGGAAATCTGTTCACGGCCGGAAGCAGTCTTCCATATTCGTCGATCTCCTCGTCCCCAAACGGGATATACTGGTACTTATCCCGCATCGTACCGGCATCCTTCGCGTACCACTCGATATCCACCACGATGTACTCCCAGCCTGCGTCCTTCATGTGCGCAGCCATATAATCCGCGTTTGCTTTTACTTCCGCCTCGGTGACAGTCGTGTCATAATAGTCGTAGCTGTTCCAGCCCATAGGCGCCTTTTTCATTCGATACTTCATCATCGTTTCCCCTTTTCTATTTTATGAATGATTTGTGATAACATCATATCATTTCCACAGCAGTGACCGTGTTTATCAAATTCACACGAAATCCATTTCCCAAACCAATATAATATTCTTTGCGTTCTTTGTCAATATTTAAAAATGAAGGATTTGCCAATTTTTATCAATACAGTTACTGTCAATCCGTTGCCAGTAACAGGTAAAAATTCATGCAAAAATTGCAATACGAACTTCGTTCGTGACGCAAATGGATTTTTACTTGCTGCATGTACGTTTTCGTACGTGGTTTGTAAAACCATACTTAGCAGTAAATGCTAAGTCTTGTGTAAACAGTAACTCAATACAAACTTCATTCGTTGCCGCAAATGGATTTTTACTTGCTGCATGTACGTTTTCGTACGTGGTTTGTAAAACCATACTTAGCAGTAAATGCTAAGTCTTGTGTAAACAGTAACTCAATACAAACTTCATTCGTTGCCGCAAATGGATTTTTACTTGCTGCATGTACGTTTTCGTACGTGGTTTGTAAAACC